>CANHJR010000022.1 GCA_947461165.1 Saprospirales bacterium
TCATATTTATACTAATTTACGTTTGATTTTAATAACTAGGGCAGTACATTTTATCCTTACCATATCCTGATTTCTTTTCACCTATGATATAGTTTACATTTAATTCAATAGCTCCAAAAGACTTGTTTGCATTATTGAGTGAAGAAGTGGTAATATCATAGCTCATTGTCGTCGTCCATTTTTGATACTTCAATCCAAATGCTAAAATATATGCATCTTCTATTCTCGTTCTAAGTCCTCCTAGGAGAGATAAGTCCTCGTTGAGCTCCTTGGTATAACTAATCCCAGCATTTATTTGTGAAAAAGGCCCTTGCTTCATATATATCACAGAAGGGTAGAGCTTTGAGCTTTCATCCAATTCGAACATGACTCCTCCACTGAGATTCATTCTTGAATAAATATTGCTAGTGGAATTGGTAAGAAAAAAATCATCTGGTTTGGTCACGTTGTACAACGAAAATCCTAACAAAAGTATGCTTGCTTCTGATAGGCTTTGCTGATATGCAACACCGAGATTCAATGTAGGAGTTACTCTTGCGCCGCCGTCTAGATATGGTTCTAAGTTAGGCAATCTTGGATCAAATTCAAATTCTCTCACCTGAGACTCAAACAAAAGATCGCCAGAAAATATTCTTCTCGAAACGATTCCTAATTGACCTCCTACACTTAGGAAACTTCTTCCATATCTATCCAAAGATAGCGAGTATGAGGCAGAAACCACGGCTTGAGTGGTAGCCAATGTACCCGTACCAGCATAATCTTGTAAGGCCATGAACCCAATACTCCAAGAGTTTTGATCGGACAATTCCTCAAAAATTTTGGTCTCTATTGAAGCTCCAATGGTATTGTATACCCCTATGAAAGCAGTGTTTGGTACTGCAATGTTTTGATTTCTGATAGATACATTTGCCTTCGTTTTCCCATCATACATTCCTTGAAAAGCGGGATTGATCAGCATGGAAAAATTCGTTCCTTGAGAAAAATGCATATCCTGAGCTAAGCAGAAAAAAGGTAACAATAAGAATAAAAAAACCGCTTTCATAGTAAGGGAATTCGCTACAATGTAGATCGAAGTTGTAGATATTTAGTGTCATTGATATATCCTTCCGTTTTTGCAACACAAGACCCCAATTCTGCCGCTTGCACTTTGATATTATTGACCCTGTCTCCTGGATCTGGGTGTGTGCTCAAAAAGGTAGGAGGACCTCCATTGGCTTGTCCCTTGTCGATCAACTTCTGAAAGAAAAAGTGAGCTCCATCGGATTGGTATCGTGTGGAGCAGAGATACTTTACGGAGTATAAGTCAGATTCTGTTTCTTGGTCTCTGCCAAATTTTAGAGATCCTAATTGTGAAAGTACCTGAACCATTTGAGCGATGTCTTGCCCTTGAGTACCAGCCACAATTTGAAGCAAGATGCCAAGACCCATTTGTGAAGTCAATTGCTTGCCCGAATGACGTCGGTCCGCGTGAGCTATTTCGTGTCCCATCACACCTGCAACAGCGGAAGAGTTGTCAAGAAATTTCATTAAGCCAGTATAAAAGTAGATCTTGCCACCTGGCGTGCAGAAAGCATTGAGAATATCATCACGTTTGATGATTGATACTTCCCATTGAAAATTGTCTCTGTTCTCTACTTGTCCAGAGTTGAGAATGTCATGTGCTACGCCTTCTATGAAAGCATAGGCTTGTGGATTTTGCACCTTGTTGAGAATAGGAAACTCTTGTGGATTTTCCGCAATTTCTTGTTTGGCTTGCTCTCCAAGTTGACGTTCATCCTCAAGTGTTAATAGATTGATTTTCCCACAACTGGCGAGAAATGCAGTTCCAAGTATTAGCGTGTAAAATAATTTATTAGTCATGCCTAATTATTAACATTTCAATTCTCTTCTATATTTTTAGTATGACAGATACTAGTTCAATAAGCAAATATAACTATATTCGCTTATCAATTAACAGATTTTCTAAGAAACTAGTATACAAATTCGAATATGTCTATCAAAAACTGGAAAGAAGATGATCGTCCACGAGAGAAATTTATAACGAAAGGACGTCAATCAGTGAGTGATTCTGAACTGCTTGCTATTTTGATAGGCATGGGTGATAAAGAAAATTCAGCCTTAGATCTGGCAAAAAAAATTATGGTAGATTCGGATAATTCCTTGACCAATTTGTCCAAACTGAGTACAAAAGAACTAACCAAATTCAAAGGCATAGGTCCAGCAAAAGCGGTCACAATCGCTACTGCTTTCGAACTTGGATTGAGAGCCAATGTATCAGAAAACAAAACGTCCAAAAAAATAAAATCAAGCCGAGATGCTTTTGAAATTCTTCTACCATATTATCACGGGCTGAGACACGAGGAGTTTTTTGTCCTGTTTCTTGCTCGAAACTTGAGTGTAATTTCTGTCGATAAAATCTCTATGGGAGGCACCTCTAGTACAGTAGTCGATTTCAAAATCATAGCAAAATACGCTATCGAACATCTAGCTTCATCGATCATCCTTTCTCACAATCATCCCTCAGGTGAGTTAAGCCCTAGCAAAGAGGATGACCGCCTCACGATCAAAGCCAAAGAGGCATTATCGCTTTTTGATATCTCTATTTCGGACCATATCATTATAGGAAATAAGAAATACTATAGTTTTGCGGATGAGGGAAGAATTTAGTATAAAATTTGCTTCTTCTTTATCGCTTCAGCCATCCTGTTAAACTCTTTCGTGGTACATGCGTTGCAAGGACTTCATGCTCCAGTACTGAACTATCGAAAAAAACCATCTTCTGGTTACTTGGCGAAATGGTGATACTCTCGTTTTCTTTGTAAATAACAAGTTCGCCACCATCTCCATCTTTCCAATCCTCATTGAGATATAAGATCATCGAAAATACTCTACTGTCATTGTGTGCAAACTGATCCAAATGCCTGCGATAATAACTTCCCTCTTCATATAGTGCGTAATGAAATTCATAACTTGATATTCCTGTGAAACAGGTTCTATTTAGAAACTCAACCCAAGAATCCATCAACTGAAAAAAGGCTCGCTCGGATATATCCATGGTATCTGGTTCGAGCCAATGAATTTTATCTTTTCTGTAACTAGAATCTTGCTGAAAGTCCTGATTCTGACCTATGCCAGCCAGCTTCAATTCTACATTGATATGATGTTGGTCCAAGTTTTTTCGGAGTTTCTCTGCCAAATCCTGAGGCATAAAATCGAAGCTTTGCCCTACTCCATCATTTATATAAGAAGTTATAATAGATTCAAAAACAGGAATCAATGTCTAGCTAGACACATAGAATAGAGATGCATAAGCGGGCAAGATAAGGGGAAATAATCGGTCGATAGGATTAAAAAACATTGTTTTGTTCTTCTGATGTTTATTCGTACTTTAATTTATGATTAAAAATCAAATTTTACTTCAATAAATTCGTTTGTGCAACATTTGTTTCACGTACCTTTGTAGCTTACATTTTTTCCGTGTCAGACTCCCATATAGTTATTTCAGGTGCTCGTGAGAACAATCTCAAGAATATCGATGTTTCCATTCCCAAAAATGCGCTAGTCGTCATCACTGGACTAAGTGGCAGTGGTAAAAGTTCCTTGGCTTTTCAGACGCTATATGCCGAAGGACAGCGCCGATATTTGGAGAGTTTTTCGAACTATGCGCGTCAGTTTATTGGAGGTCTCGAACGACCAGATGTTGATTTTATCGATGGATTGAGTCCCGTCATATCCATAGAGCAGAAATCGGTGAATAAGAATCCAAGATCAACCGTGGGAACCATTACTGAGATCTATGATTTTCTTCGATTGCTCTATGCCAAGGTCTCCACAGCCTATTCCTATGCGAGCAATCAACCAATGAAAAAAATGACGGAAGATGAAATTCTTAACACCATCTTAGAAGGTCATCAAAATCAGAAATCAGTCATCTTGGCGCCGATCGTTCGAGGTAGAAAAGGACACTACCGAGAGCTTTTTGAGACATATATTCGCAAGGGCTTCTCAGAAATGATGATTGATGGTGAGCTCAAAAAACTTCTGCCAAAAATGCAGATAGACCGCTACAAAATACACGATATTGATGTCGTCATTGATAAGCTCATCATCCATGCTGAAAATCAAGAAAGAATTGTTGATGCCATTCGTAGATCGATGAAAGAAAGTAATGGCTCTATTCTAATCTATAACTTGGACTCGAAGAAGTCAAGGTTCTACTCCAAACAATTGCTCGATATTGAAAACAACCTATCATACGAAGAGCCAAGTGCTAATTCTTTTTCTTTCAATTCGCAGTATGGTGCCTGCTCTCAATGCAAAGGACTTGGAGAGGAATTTCGAGTGTCAATAGATTACCTTATACCCGATCGTAGCATATCCATTTTGGCTGGCGGAATTGCTCCTCTTGGAGAATATCGACCTATTCAACTATGGGATAATTTTAAAAGAATTGCCAAAAAAGAAAATATTGACCTAACCAAACCAATATGTAATCTCAAAGATTCTGAAATTAATTTTTTAATTTTTGGAAATTATGAAGGCATAGATAACTTTGATAAGGATGAGTCCATTGAGCAAGATATCGAAGGTGGCGTGGCTACATTTATTTATAATAGTTTTTATAATAGTGAAAGTGATTGGGTCAAGAATTGGACGGAATCGTTTATGGAGCCTACCGCTTGTAGCAGCTGCGATGGAGCTCGATTGAAAAAAGAGTCCTTGCACTTTAAAATCAAAAATCTAAACATTTCCGAAATCGCAAATTTTGGTTTGAATGAATTGCATGATTGGTTTGAAAATATAGAAGATACCTTTTCTGATAATCAAAACAAAATCGCCAAGGATATCCTCAAAGAAATAAGAGACCGGCTTACCTTTTTGATTGATGTCGGACTAGAATATTTATCCCTCAATCGACCAGGAAAATCCTTGTCTGGTGGCGAAGCACAGCGTATTCGCTTGGCCACACAAATAGGTTCTGAGCTTATGGGCATCACCTATATTCTCGATGAACCCTCGATAGGCTTACATCCAAGAGATAACGACCGACTGATACGATCCCTAAAAAGACTTCGTGATATTGGCAATAATGTCATCGTTGTAGAGCACGATAAGGAAATCATGCTTGAATCTGATTATATCATAGATATTGGTCCCAAGGCTGGTTATTTTGGAGGAGAAATTATTGGTCAAGGAAAGCCAAAAGACTTCCTCAAATTGGATACCTCAACTGCCAATTATTTGAATGGCACCTTGGATTTTGAAATTCCAAAAACGCGCAAAAAACCAGAACAATGGCTGTCTATCATCGGCGCCAATGGCCATAATCTTCAGAATGTAAATTTGGATATTCCTTTAGGTGTTTTCTGTTGTATCACGGGCGTATCGGGTTCAGGCAAAAGCTCACTGATTAGTGAAACCTTGTATCCCATTCTCAGCCAGCATTTTTACAAATCGCATACATTTCCGCTTCCATACGAAAAAATTATAGGGTTGAACTTATTGACCAAGGTCATCAATATCGACCAAAGCCCTATCGGTAGAACACCAAGGTCTAACCCAGCGACATACATGAAGGTTTTTGATCTCATAAGAACCTTGTATAGCGACACCATGGAGTCCAAAATCAGGGGTTACAAACCAGGTAGATTTAGCTTCAATGTCAAAGGTGGTCGCTGTGAGGAGTGCGAAGGTGCTGGACTGAAAACGATAGAAATGAATTTTCTACCAGATATTCAAGTGCTTTGTGAGAAATGTCAAGGACGACGATACAATAAAGAAACGCTTGATATTCGATACAAGCATCACTCCATATATGATGTACTGAATATGTCCATCACCGAAGCCAAAGATGTGTTTGAGCATTTGCCAAATATATACCTCAAGTTAAAAACCCTCGAAGATGTTGGTCTTGGATACCTCAAGCTGGGTCAACCATCGACAACCATTTCGGGTGGAGAAGCACAACGAGTCAAATTGGCATCAGAACTCTGCAAAAGAGATACTGGAAGCACCCTGTATATTCTCGATGAACCGACGACGGGCTTGCACTTTCAGGACATTCAAATGCTCTATAATGTTCTTAAAAAATTAGTGGAAAAAGGTAATAGCATCCTCATTATTGAGCACAATCTCGATGTGGTGAAAATGTGCGATTATATCATAGATATTGGACCCGAAGGTGGCAAGCACGGAGGCAGAATTGTAGCAAAAGGAACGCCTGAAGAGATTGCAAAAATTGAAAAAAGTATCACGGGTAAGTATCTAGCTAAAGAACTGAATCTTTCACAAAGAGGCTAGTGATCGCTCAGAATTCCTATCCCTAAATAAAAACAGCCAATAACCACTAGTAATAGACCACTCACAAGGTGCGGATTGACTTTGGAAACAAGCGTTTCCAAAATTCCTTTGGCCTTGTCTCGAATAATAAAAAGTCCAATCGTCAGAATAAGAAACAAGAATATGACTCCAAAAATATAGGATAACAAATAAATAAAAATCTTGTCAATTTGATGCGATGAAATCGCCAAGACTATAGGTGCAAAAACCGATGGACAAGGCGTAAGACCTGCAATCATTCCCATCAATATCGGATTTCGCTTTGACTCTGTAGGCAGGTCATGGCTGCAACTGCACGCGAGATACTCATCACTGTTCTTTCGGCTTTTGACGAGCAAAAACAATCCATAAAAAATAACCAAAATAGGTGCTATCAATTGAATGTAATGTAAATCAATCTGATCGGCTTTCAAATATATGATGTATGATAAAATCAAAATAATTGCAAAATGCGATAAAATCAACGATGCTAAGATCGAGAAAGCTTCACTGATTTTGCGAGATTGAACCGTGTGCAATGCCACTATGGATTTGCCATGTCCAGGTTCTAAAGCATGAAGTGCACCTAGGATAAATGCAGAAAAAATAGAGAAGTTCGTTCCAATCATATGCCTTCAACAAAATAGATCTCAACAAAGTTTCAATTAAACCACATCTGATACGATAACTAAATAAAAGTCAAGGTCTCGGCATATGTGAGGATGACGTTTATGTGCGTTTATTTTTAAGTATGACAAGCGTTAGTTTACCCTTAATTTAGACCCAAAATTACTTTATATCATCATTTGCAGAATACCTGTGAATTTTTCCGTTGTTCCATACTGCTTTATTTCCAGGTACAAGGTCATAGTATATTACGCACCGATTTTGAAGCCACCATTCCCTAGCGATGGCATCAGACACTTTTACTTTTTCACCATAAAATAAACCATACAAGCTTCCATAAAGATCCTGATAAACCAATAAATCATCCCAGACTTCAACACGATCTGGCGTATAATTTTCGAGTTGTATCACTTTTCCTCGGTAATAAACGAAAAAGTTACCCGCATTGTCGGAATAGGCTAGGATATTTCTCTTTTGCCAGACTTGCCTTGGTTTGGTGCTGAGAAGAATTTTTTTCTCGCCATCAGAATAGGCTATAAATTCTCCCACATTACTCGTATAGGTTAGAATATTGTTGGTGAGTTTATAATCGACTCGATACGATTCCAAAACTTCGACCTTCCCATGATCAAACACTTTGAAATTGGTCAAATAGTCGTGGAATGCCATCATATCGCGCGCGATCTGGAAATCTCCAACTATGTAGGGATCGACCGTATAGATCTCGCCGCGATAATAAGCCTGAAGCCGATCATCCAGCGTGCGAAATGCCACGATATTATCACCGACGGTGTAGGCATTGTGATTGGCAAAATTCATCAATTCCACGACCGTATCATAGGAGTATACCTTGAGCCGATCCATATTGTCGATATAGCCCAGTATGCTATCACCGAGCTTAAAACTTCCATTGGTAAAAGACTCTATCCGCTTTGATTGACGACCATTAAAAACCCCGAGTTGACTCCCAAGCATGTAAGCAAATAGATAATTAGAAGTCTGCAACTGCGAGGGTGGAGCGGAGAATATCGTGTACTTTTTGTGATTATGGATAAACTTAAAATTCCCGTTTTGATCGATATAGGTGACATAATTGTATCCAGCTCGAAATGAATCAATCTTGATGATTTCTTGCTGGGATATTCGGCCATTCATATAGGTATATAGAAAACCTCTATCATCAAAATATCCTCCAGCACCTTGGGAATAGGTATTGATTGAAATAAAACTAACAAAAACAAGAATCAGCTTCATCTTGTAAATATAGACCGAATGGCTTCTATTTTGTTTAAAAAAAAGAAGTCCTCACCTTTCGGCAAGAACTTCCCTCTTCTAAAAAAAACCTAAAACAAAAACTATTACTTGTATAACGGAATGATGTGGTTTAATATTTTGTGAAATATTTCTTTTTCAAAATTTCTCAAATTGAGCCTATAAAAAAATTCATCTCTTTGTTTTTGAAAATGAAAATGAGAAACGTTCTGATGAACGCTTTTTGTCCAGCACACCATGCTGTTTGGCTATTTCGACAGGTGGTATTCCTTTCTTTGAACCAGGTCTATAAATGATATGCATTTAAGATATCAAATTTTAATCCATTGGCGCTAGTATTGCTTGTTGGAGTCTCATTGTACTCACAAGACCAACATGTTCTTTCAGAGCGAGCTATTTGTCACGTCAAAAATTGATGTTTAGGTTCATTGATTGGTATTTGAAGTTGCTGTCAATAATGCTAGCTAATGAAACAAAAACAGCATTGAGATTTATTCCTCAAAAAATTCCCCTTCACTCTTGGCAATAACGACAGAGGCCAAGCAATTTCCTAAAACATTTACAGATGTTCGTGCCATATCCATAAGTGCATCTATGGCCAAAATGACACTGGCTTTTTCAGGATCTAAACCAAGAGAACCTACCGTCGATACCAATATGACATAAGATGCTCCGCGAACTCCAGCGACACCTTTGCTTGTAAGCATAAGGATAAGACACATGCTTATTTGCTGACCAAGGCTCAGATTGATACCAGACATCTGTGCCACGAACACCGAGGCTAGAGATAGATACAACGTCGTACCATCGAGGTTAAAGCTGTACCCAGTGGGGATTACAAATGCTGCTACTTTCTTAGAAACACCCAGTTTCTGCATATTCTCCAAGACCTTAGGCAGAGCGGCCTCACTACTAGCAGTTCCGAGAGCTATGGTAAACGGTTCTGAGACATGCTCAATAAATCGGCGTATCGGCACCTTGAAATACAACGCGATAGGATAAAGAACACAAATCACAAAAACAATCAAGGCTCCATATAATGTCCCAACCAGCTTCAATAGGCTAAACATAATGTCAATGCCGGATTTGGCGACGGTCGATGCTATCGCCCCAAAAACTGCTAAAGGCGCAAGATGCATCACAATATCTGTAAATTTAAACATCACCTCCGCCAGACTGTTGCAGAAATCTAGCATCGTTTCTTTATGCGTCTCATTGGTAACCATTCCGAGACCCATAGCAAAAATGAGTGAAAAAATGACGATCTGCAAGACTTGATTTTCTACAATTGATTTGGCAATATTCTCTGGAAATGCCTCGACAAGGTGATCTTTTTGTTCTTTTTTCTGACTCATAAGTTCTATCGACTTTGCCTTGTCCTTATCTCTAGCCTGAACCGACACCCCAACTCCAGCTTGGGTGAAATTGATCGCCGCCAAACCAATAAATAGCGCTAAGGTAGTGACCACTTCAAAGTAGATAATACTTTTGAGTCCCATACGACCAACCTGCTTAAGACTGCTATGTCCAGCGATCCCAATGACCAAGGTCGAAAAAATAAGAGGAGCCACGAGTGACTTGATAAGTCGTAAAAAAATCTTACCAAATCGCTCCATCTCTAGTGCAACGCTAGGAAGAAAATAACCTAGAGCAACACCCAGAATCATAGCGATGAAGATCCAATGAGTCAGTTTTACTTTTTTCAAGAATGGCATCTGAGAGAATAATTTGGGTAAATATAAAAAAAGGAGACCAAAATGATCTTCTTAA
>CANHJR010000023.1 GCA_947461165.1 Saprospirales bacterium
CAAATTGGAGATTGAGATTCATCTCCTCATTCTCCAGCATCTGAATATCCCCATTTAGAATGAGGCCAAGCTCGTTCAGTTGGATTTTATTATTGGTAAAGCGGTATTTGTTCGTTAGCTTTTCGATGGCAATCTCCGAGGTATTACTCAAATGAACAGATTTCAAATAGGGAACGAATCCATTATAATAATCCATTGATTCGATGTCTGTCGAGCTCAAGTAGCTGGTATTGTTAGTTGAAAAATCACCCGATCCTCGATGATTCAAATGGACTATTTTAGCTGTTTTATTGGCAAAGTAATCCTGGTAGTTGATGTTTATGTTTTCTAGTTGAATAGCACTAATATTCAGTGAGAATGGTTTAGATTCTTTGGAGGTTTTATCTTTTTGCACGATATTCCAATTGGCTTGCCCACTTGTATCTACTATGGCATTGATGTTTGCACCTTCGATTTCGATGGCGTTTATTTGCATCGTTGCACCAGAAGTGAATATAGATTTGATATCTATCGCTAAGAGCAATTTATCGATATGGATCAACGTATCTCCTTCAAACTGATTTTTTCCTACAACATTAGGATTGGACAGAACCAAGGTGATATCGGGAAACCTTTTGATATTTTGTAGGAATGATACATCTACTTGACCAAGAGATAGGGTGGCGTTCAGCTTCTGGTTAGCGGCATTATTGGCAGCTTGAATGATTTTATCTTTAAAAAGAAAAGGCGCCGCAATGCAAGCCAATATTAATAAAACCAATAAAATACCAATCCCGAACCGAAATTTCTTCATGGGTATATTTTAGATCACAAAGATACGTTATGTTTTGAATAGGCAGCGGTTAATGAGTTATAATAAAACAAAAAGAGACCATTCTTTCGAATGGTCTCTTTTCTGAAATTTTATAACAAATAAATTAAAAAGGGTGTTTTGTTTCTGTGGTGATTATCGGTTTAACTTTATTTGTCTCGGCCCACAAATCACGTAAATCATTATTGTATTCAGTTTTTCGTAACATTACGACAATTAAAAATGGAAAAGGTTTAATGAAAAAATAAAAAAAATATTATTTGATGCCCACCCAAGAAAGATTAAGAATAATGTTTAGGTATTAAAATGTTCAAGATCAATCACTTAAGTGATTTCAAAAGACTACGTGATTTATGTTGTTACGTTTGCAATTTCACATCAAACGCTCATACCAATTCTACATTAAAACGGAAAACCAACGGCAAAGTTCAAAACCACATTATTGCTGATCCAATTGCTATTGGAGATACTGGCGTCGGAAATCACCCAGTCGCGCTCTGAGAGATATGGCACCCTGATTGGAATCCCTAAGTCAAGTCTCATTACAAAATAATTGAAATCTAAACGCAAGCCTGCTCCGGACCCAATATAAAATTGCTTATAAAACTGATCAAACTTGAACAAGGCATCTTCGCTTGGATGAAAATCTCTGGAGGTATTCCAAATGTTTCCCATATCCATAAATAAAGCACCTTTGAAGATACTTATGATATTGAATCGATACTCTAAATTTGCTTCGATCATCAAATTGCCAAGTTGATCCCGAGGCACTCTGCTCGTATCCGTGTCAAAAAATCCTGGATTATAACTGCCTGGACCTATGGTTCTAGCTTGAAAAGCTCTCAAAGAGTATTGCCCACCGAGAAAGAACTGACGAACGTAAGGCAGTCTAGACGAATTCCCATAAGGCAATCCAATACCAAAACGCAATCGACTATGAAGGGATGACTTTTTGGTTAAAAAATTATTGTTGATGATTTCTGATTGCAATTTAATGAATTGTGAGACATCGATATTGTTGATGGTTAATCTAGCACTATCTGTTAGATTGAGTACTTTGTTTCCAATAAATGCCGAATTGCCAGCAAGTTCTAATTGATTGAAAAAGGTAAAACTATTCTTCTGTAGTTTTCCATAATTTCCTCTACGCAAAAAGCTAAAATTGGAACCGAGAATAAATGCCGGTGTAAAACTCGATCTCAAAAATGGATTCAAATCCAATGATTTTTCAAAATCAGGCTGAATGGATCCTTCTGGAATAATGATATAGTTAAAAGATAATGGTGAGTAACTAAATTTATTCGCTCTCTTTTTGGTCCATTCATATCCTGCTGAAGCACCAATATTATGGAGGTCATAGAATCCTAGTCTTTTCGAATAGGTATAATTTGAGGTGATATTGGTGTGACTAATTAAGTATGACTTGTTATTGTTTAGAAACCAAAATGGCACCATAAATTTCTCTATCGTATAGCTCGCACTTCCTGTGAGATCGAGTCTGGAAACAAAGCCAGGTTGATTATTATTGGTCTCGTTGAGATACACATTCATATCGACAGATCCTGAGAGCGATAACGAGAGACGATCCGCTTTTTTGGTCAAATTACGATTGCTATAACTCAACTGTGTACTTGTACCGAGAAGTCCCAAAGTAGAGTTGTATACACTCTGTCCTATGGAAATTGTTTTTTTCTTGTATGGCGTTAAGGAATAGTATAAATCTAATTTGCGGTTGGCCTGCGACTTAAGAAGGATGCTGGAATTGATCAATTTAAAATTATTGAGATCAGAGAATCGCTGAATGGTGTAATCTATTTCTTCTTTGGAGAGCAAGGAATCCTTGTGTTGATATACAAATCTTGTCAAAAATTTTTCATTATAGTTCTTGGGAACACCTTGAATGAAACGAATGTTCCCAAAGTTAGACTGGTTTTTTTCTGAAATTTTGCCAATGGCCTCATCGACATGATTGACCAAAATCCGAATGCTATCCAATTTGTATTGCATAAAATTGGTTGTATCCGTTTCCTCCAAAATTTTGACATAAACGTCAAGCTCGTGCGTTGTTTTAAATGTATCAAAGCGAAACTTGATAAACTCCTTATTGAACGTATAGTAGCCATTGTTGCTGCCAATTCTGGTAATTCGATCGATCTCTTGACTGAAATTGGCGATTTTAAACTCATCCTTTGGTTGAATAAACGACTTGTTGCGGTTACGAGCGATGAGTCGTTGAATTTCAGAAGAGGAATCAAAAAAAACATTTCGAATCTTATAGACATCTCCTGGTTCGATCAAGTAACTGACAACAGTTCGTTTACTCTTTGTTTTATAGGTTACAGTCACCTTACTATCAAAATAGCCTTGGTTAAAATAAAAATTCTCAAAAATGACCTTGCTTGGCGCTATCTTTGAACTATCAAAAAAAATGGGCGAATTACCAATTTTGGACTTCATATATTGTGTGAACTTCGTGATTTTTTTCTTGTTGTAAAAAGCCCAAATATGCTGAGAAAGAGGTAACCCAAAAACTCGTTTGTTCGGCTTTTGAAGCGGTAAGGCAAATAATTCGTCCTTGAAGAAAAAGTCATTAATCAAATCAGCTTCCTTGCCCAGTTCTTTGATTTCATTCCTTACCATGACTGACTGACCATCTGGAACTTGCTTATAAATATTGCAAGAAACCTGAATCAACAGAATGAAGCAAAGTAAATAAAAATTAGCTCGTGCTTTTATGGTCTTTGTCGTTTATTTGTAGTATAAATAGTCTATCTATTAGAACCTATGGCCACAAATTTACGAATAAAAATTATTAAGTCCCTACAGCAAAAAAAAAATAGGCTCGAACATCGACTATTTGTTGCTGAAGGTCGAAAACTTGTTCTGGAACTATTAGATAGTAAATTTGCTAAAAACATAGATGCGATCTATACGACGGCGGATTTTGTAGACAAGCATCCATTTTCTCATCCCAAGCTAGAGGTCGTTGGAACGAAGGATATAGAGAGAATGACGAGTCTGCAGACGACGCCTGAGATTTTGGCAGTCGTGCATTTTTTGCCAGAACCGAATCTCAAGAGTCCATCAAAATTGACGCTTTACTTGGACGGTATTCAGGATCCGGGCAATTTAGGCACTATCCTTCGCACTGCGGAATGGTATGGGCTAAAACAGATCATCATGTCGCCAAATTGCGTCGATATATATAATCCAATGGCCATTCAAGCTACCATGGGATCGATATTTCGAGTAGAAGTAGGTACCAAAAACTTGAGCGATTATTTGGCAGCAAACTCATTCTCACAAGTTATTGGAACTACGTTGGGCGGTATCAATATTCGAGATTTTGAAGTGAAATATCCGTGCCTAATCGTTTTAGGAAGTGAGTCGCACGGTATGCAGGTAGAAAATCAAAAGCGCTGTTCAGACTTGGTGACCATCCCTAATTTTGGATCTGGAGAATCGCTCAATGTGACCATCGCTGCTGCAATTGCAATGGATCGATTCACAAGTTAAAATCTAGCTTTTATGTTTGAAATTCCAGATAATGATTGGAAAGACTTATTCTCAGCATACGCTGTTTTATTGAATCCAATTCGGACAAAGCTAGAATTGGATGCTTCGCTAGGACTGGAAATATACCCTCCTAAACACCAAATTTTCCGTGCATTTGAATGTTGTCCACTTTCAGATCTCAAAGTAGTCATCATTGGTCAAGACCCTTACCATGGAACAGGAGAAGCCAATGGACTCTGTTTCTCCGTCAATGAAGGGGTGAAAATTCCACCTTCACTTCGAAATCTATTTCAGGAGCTTTATGAAAATGACCCTTTGGTGCCAAATCCTCGAAGCACAGACCTAGTCGACTGGGCAAGGCAAGGGGTTCTCTTGATCAATTCCGTCCTAACAGTTGAAAAAGACAAAGCAGGCAGTCATTCAGACTATGGATGGCAGGTTGTCACGGACGGGGTCATTCGAGAGATTTCAAGGAAACCAAATCCTGTTGTTTTTATTCTTCTTGGAAATTATGCAAAAACGAAGTCCAAACTCATTGGGAGCCATCATCACATCATCGAAGCACCGCATCCTTCGCCATTATCTGTATATCGAGGGTTTTATGGCTCCAAAATCTTCCAAAAATGCAATGATTTTCTGGAGAAGAATGCGATGAAGGGCATTCAATGGTGATTTTTGATATCTGGACTAGCTGAGTCTACATTTTTTAGCAACTCGTTTTCCAAATCAGATTATATTTGCATTCCAATTTTCAAAGGCCTAGTGGAGAAACGGTAGACTCGCCATCTTGAGGGGGTGGTGCCGCAAGGCGTGGTGGTTCAAATCCACTCTAGGTCACATTCAACATCAATAGCAATCCAAATGGGTTGCTATTGATGTTTTAGAAAACCAATCAATTCCCTTAAAAATGCTTCAGAAAGCAGTCGATCTGGATCGTTGTAGGCTTTCATATTGTCCTTGGTGTCTTCAGATACCGTTTTTAGTACATGATTCATATTTGTGATGATTCGCTTTTGTGACCGGGAATTGCTTGTAAAAAGCTGGTTTGCGTCATCTATCGAGGTTTGTAGGTCCTTGTCGCCTTGAAGAATTAAAATTGGTATTTGTAATCCTGCTATGGCCTTTTGAGGGTCATGTTGGAACCAACTTCTCATATATGGTTGTACGGACTTTCGAAACAAGGAATTGAAAACAATAGGCACATCGAGTATGGATCCTCCCATAACCAAGGTATCCATCATGCGTCCAGCTACTTTTTGCATCGTATCGGGATACTTCGCTAGTTGCTTTCGAATGGCCTGATCTGCTGGATATCCTGGTCCTGCTATGGAGACGAACTTCGATACCTTTTTATTGATAGCCAAAATTCCTATGAGTGATCCTTCGCTATGTCCTAAGATATACTTCGAGCCAAATCGTTTGTCTTTGACTAGAAAATCGAGCCAAAAACCAGCATCACACACACTATGATCGAAGAGCATGTTGTCCTCTTTGAGAGTCGTTTTAGACTTGCCAATTCCGCGCTTGTCGTATCTTAGAGAGGCGATTCCGTGCTTTTCTAGACTATCGGCAATCATGCGCAGGGAGTTGTTTTTCATCATAGAATTGTTGCCATCACGATCTGTAGGACCTGATCCAGCGATGATCAAAGCGATAGGACAAGATTTGCAGATGGAGGGCACGGTTAGGGTTCCATACAAATCAACCGAATCGGGTCGAATAGTGACATCCTGTGCGTGAAGCCTAGAAATAAGCAGGATAAACACGAGAACTTTCTTCATGATTTATTAATTTGAGATGAACGATAAAAAGAATAGCCAACGATGCCAAGTACAAAGGCGATTAGCAACCCAAAAAGAACATTCATTGTGTTCGGATTGAAGACGATAAATGGAACTACAATAAAAGCTAACCCTAGAAATGAAAAGCCATACGAAGCCAATCGATGGGTGTCTTTCCATACCTCATCCGAATTTAAGGTCCAAGGAGTGCGAATACCGATAAAAAAATTGGGTCGCATCGCAGGCATAAAATTGCCGATGGATAAAAATAATAATCCGATGATAGCCAATAAGATTCGTCCATCAAATCGAGTGGCATCGATCGAGATGTATATCATATAACAAGAAAGAATGACGAAAGAAAAGCAAAACATAACAGCAAAGCGATGAAATGCTGATCCCATATCCTTCAATTGGTTTTTCGGGTCAAATTTGACAGAAAACCATAAAATGATGGCCACAATAGCTGGTAACATCGCTTGAATAATGGTCGATGACTTGCTACTATAGTCGTCGGGTTTCATGTCAAGCCCAAAATGAGTAGGAACCGTTTCTGGCAATTGTGAATATACAGACCAAAGATAAACCACTGGAATGCAGCATAGAATGACAATAAGAAAGTTGTACTTTTTCATAATAATGATTAAATTTTTTTATTGAATAGAATTGATCTCTTGTCGATATAAAATATAGGCGTAAAAGTAGGTTAAGGTCATACCAACAACCAGAATACCACTAGTATAAAGTATCAAGTTGTTTTCTCTAAAAAGCATACTAAAAAAGAACAAAATCCCATAAAGAATTCGAATCCAACCAAGTATAAACCTTGATTTACGCCAAATTCGCAAGTTATAAGTCATATATCTAGAGTCCAAAGCACCTGAATCTTCCATTTTTTCTCTAAGTTTCATGTTGCCGCTATAAATAGATGTTATTAGAATGAATGAACTCAGTCCAAAATAGATCTTAAATCCAATAAAAAATGAAATTATTAAGTACATAACACATACAAGACCATTCAAAAACATAGCAATATGGTAATAACGTTCCTTTTCAAATGGCTTGATAAGGTAGGACGAGTAATCGCCTCGAAATAACGTTACCAGATAAGCAATCGGCGTGAGGCATGTTAGAAAAAAATTAACTCCAAGTTTGGTCAAAGAGGGTTTCCATTCATGCCCGAAATAACTCTGGATATCTTGTGAGAATAGAAAAATAACTATACAGAGAATAATTAAAAGAAGGTTCGTGATTATTGCAAGTTTTTTCATATTAGTTTTATGTTTTGTTTTGTTTGAGGGTTATGATCCATTCGATGACTTCATCGAGCAAGGTGGTATTGATACTATAGACGACGTACTGCCCGCGTTTGATAGAACTGATCAGCTCTGCCTGTCTCAGCAGGTCCAGATGATGCGAAATACTGGGCTTGGTCATATCAAATGCTTCTGCGATTTCCCCTGCATTCATATCCCGATCACGAAGCATCTCGAGGATTTTTCGGCGGGTATCGTCATTGAGCGCTTTGAAGAATAGCTGCATTTTGTTTTGAATTGATTATATATTTAGACAAATATCTAAATAAAAAACCAAATAAGTTATAGAAATGCTTCATCGGTGCTAAAAATGATTATGATTAAAAAAAATAATAGTCAAAAAGGTAACACTATCAAACGGATGATAACATATTTGGTTTGTTTACATTCACTAAATTTCAATAGTAAGAGTGTGATATGTGCTTGTTTTTGTCGCCTTTCCTGGTCCAGATTTACACCACTTGTTTAAATAGGATTCAGCCTTGTTTTCTTTATTTCATATTGAAGAAAAATCATCTATAATTCTCATATTCATATCATATTTGTACTAAAGAACAACTGCTCTTCCTTAAATTGAATAAAGAAAACCAATACCTATCCAAGATAGCATTTATTCTGTGTATAACGGTAATGACCTATGCCGCCTTCATTTTTTATCCGAAATGGAAGCAAACACAAACGGAATCTACTCTTAGCTGGGATGTATCTGGGTATTATATGTATTTGCCAGCGGTTTTTATCTATAAAGACATCAAAAAATGCGAATTCAAGGATCGTATATTGAAGAAATACCAACCGACACCTAGTTTTCTGCAAGGATTTGTCCATAAAAAGTCTGGAAACATCATCATGAAATATGCTTGTGGTCATGCGGTCACGATGATGCCGTTTTTTGCCATTGCACATACATACTGTTTGAGCAGTTCAATCTATCCTCCCGATGGGTTTTCCTATCCATATCAAATTTGCATTGGAATCGGAATGCTTTTGTATGCATTTATTGGTTTGTATTTCCTGAGAAAGGTTCTTTTAGTCTATTTTCAAGATATGACCGTCGCCATTATACTTTCATGTTATGTCTTCGGCACCAATTACCTCAATTATGCTAGCATCGATCAAGGACTGACTCATAATGTGTTATTTACCATCTATTGTTTTTTAATCTATGGTACGATTTTATTTCATCACAAACCCACCTTTCGATTGGCCGCGATCATTGGCTTTTTGGTTGGATTGGCTACGCTTATTAGACCTACGGATTGCATCGCTGTATTCATTCCAGTTCTTTGGTCAATCAATTCCCTAAATGACTTCAAATCAAAGTTCGAATTTATAAAACATCATTTTGGACAATATGTAATCATGGCAATTCTAGCCATCTTGATGGTTTCTTTACAACTATTCTATTGGAAATATGTCTCTGGTGAATGGTTCGTTTACAGCTACGAAGATCAAGGATTTAGTTGGTTGCATCCTCATGTTTTAGATTATACTTTTAGCTATCAATGTGGATGGCTGCGTTATTCTCCGATGATGATTCTCCCTATATTGGGGTTGACCGTGTTTTATAAATACAGAATCAATAGACTTGCAATTTATTCCTTTTTGTTGACCAATTTTTATATCGTCACCGCCTGGGATGTATGGGACTATGGTGGGTCCGCAGGTCGAGCAATGATTCAGGCGTATCCCCTTTTGGCTTTTCCATTTGGTGCATTGATCGAGGGTGCTTGGAAGACAAAATGGACTCGATTTCTTCTACTTCTGGTTATGGGTTTCTTCGCATACTTGAATCTTTGGTGGACATATCATGCGCATGCAGGCAATATTCAAGTGACGGGATTGACAAGGGCATATTATTGGAAGGTTATAGGAAGATGGAATGGAGCAGATGAGGATCGAATACTTCTAGACAACCCACATGCATTTTTTGGAACGCCTCATTTTCCAGTTGCCTTTTATAGCAATCATTTCGATAAAGATACCAGTGCAAATGCTTTTGAAATAGGTTCAAATCGAAAATTGAAAATCAATAGCAAATTTCAGACCACAGATGCCATATCATTTGCTAAATCTTCGAAGATAAAAAATCGGATAAGAGCCTCCGCGGAGATTCATGTCGTGCATAAGGAATGGAATATCTGGAATCAACCTCAGTTTATCATTCGATTTTACAACCATGGGTTGGAGGTACAAAGCAATAGTATCCGAATGCATCGTTTCATAGCTGATGGTGAATCCAAGACGATATGGGTAGATGCGAAATTACCTGAGTCCAATTGGGACAAATTTACCATTCAATTTTGGAATGCCGGTAGTAACAACGAAACGCATATAGACAATCTTAGGTTAGAGACCTTCAACGATTAATTTTTGACGACGGTATGCGCTATTTGAAAAAATGTAGCGGCTGTTAGAAGAATTTGAGCAAACGACATATAAGCCCAGATTGCGCTATCACGTAATCCGGGCTTAAAAAATGCAAGTCCGA
>CANHJR010000024.1 GCA_947461165.1 Saprospirales bacterium
CTAAATGCGCAAGTCAAGTATCCTAAAACAAGATCTATAGAACAAAAAGATGACTATTTTGGTATGACAATCCAGGACCCATATCGCTGGCTGGAAGATGACATGTCCGAAGATACCAAGAAATGGGTAGAACAACAAAACGAGGTAACGTTCAAGTACCTAGATAATATTTCATATCGGCCGCGATTAAAAGAAAAACTGACAGAACTGTGGAATTATGAAAAAGTATCAGCACCAACAAAACACGGATATTTCTATTATTATTCCAAAAACAATGGCCTTCAAAAACAATCTGTCGTCTATCGTCGAAACTATGCAACATGGAAGGAAGAGCTGTTCATTGACCCTAACCTTTATTCTAAGGATGGAACGATCTCCCTCTCATCAATGGATTTTTCGAAGGATGGATCCATGCTTGCTATAAGTTTATCAGACGGTGGCTCCGATTGGCGTAAGGTCTTATTGATGCATGTTCATACCAAAAACATCGTTGATACTATTCATAACGTCAAATTCGGGGATATAGCCTGGAGAGGTGATGACACCGTTTTTTACTCAACCTATGACAAGGATACTGCAAAATCAATTTTATCAACGAAAAATCAGAATCATAAACTTATGAGACATATCATCGGAAAAAATCAATCCGAAGATATCTTGGTTTTCGGAGGAGAAGAAAATCCATATCGATATATTTCTGGTTATTTTACAAACAATGAAAATATTCTAATCATATCTGCCGCATCGAATACTAAAAAAAATGACCTCTTTATAAAAGATGCCATTATCAATGAACAAAAAGCGTTGAAACTTACCGATGGCATAACCGCATCCAGTTCTGTAATCGATGAGCATGATGGAGAACTATATATCGTCACAGATTACAATGCCCCGAACAAAAAGCTCGTAAAAACAAGACTATCCAATCCACACTTCAAAGAATGGACAACGGTCATAGCAGAACAAAAATTCCCTTGTAGCTATTCGCTAGGTGGAAACTATATCTGGATGCAAAGTGTAGAAGATGTCAAGAACAAAATTAGCAAATACGACAGGTATGGCATTTTTCAAGGGACTATAAAGCTTCCGGGTATTGGCGCAATTGGAAACTGGGGTTGTGAAAAAGAGGATAGCCTCATCTATTACACGTTTACGAATTCGCTGTCTCCAAGTGCAATACATAAGTATGATATTTCGACAAACACTTCTGAACTATACTATACCTCCAAAATCAATTTTGATGCAAACGATTTTGTAACGAAGCAAATTTTCTATACATCCAAGGACGGTACCAAAATACCGATGACCATAACACATAAATCCGATATCAAACTCAATGGAAAAAACCCTACAATTCTCTATGGGTACGGTGGTTTTAATGTCAATCTGATGCCATCATTTAGTGCTGCAGTATTGTTTTGGTTGAAAATGGGTGGCGTCTATGCCGTGGCAAACCTGCGAGGAGGCGGAGAGTATGGCAACAAATGGCACGAACAAGGGATCAAGACGAAAAAACAAAATGTTTTTGATGATTTTTTTGCAGCAGCCCAATATCTAAATGATGAGAATTATGCCAATGCTGCCCATTTGGCAATCAGTGGTGGTTCTAACGGCGGACTCCTTGTAGGCGCAACCATGACGCAACATCCCGAAGTATGCAAAGTGGCATTGCCAGCAGTTGGGGTTTTGGATATGCTTCGATACCATAAGTTCACAGCAGGGGCAGGATGGGCATACGATTATGGCACTAGTGAGGATTCAAAGGACATGTTTGAATACTTAAGGAATTATTCGCCAGTTCATAATATCTCAAAAAAATGCTATCCAGCAACCATGGTTACTACCGGAGATCATGATGATAGGGTTATTCCTGCCCATAGCTTCAAATTTGCAGCAAAACTCCAAGCAGACCAGAATTGTGACAATCCAACCCTCATTCGAATTGATGTCAGGGCAGGTCACGGTGCAGGAAAGTCTACCGAACAAGTTATCAATGAAACAATAGATAAATATGTTTTTACGTTACACAATATGGGCGTAAAATCAGTTGATGAAAACTTAAAACTAAGCTTTTAGTTTTTTCTTAACCCAGATTGCGCAATAGCGAAATCTGCACAAGTGACTGGCAATCCTGACAGCATACTCTTCAATGAAGTGCCTAACGCCTTTTTTGGTTCAAATATTCCAATTCTTTTATTGGGGTTCCTGTTGAACCATTTGGATGTAAAATGCCCATGAGAAATGAAATCGTCGACGCAATATCTGTAATTTTGTATGGGGACGAACTGGAAGATGGTTTAACTCCTATACCAGAAAACAAGAAAGGCACATGAATATCATGGCTATAAGGACTGCTGTGTGAAGTGCCTTTTCCTGGATGAGTCATCCAATTTGGGCGCAGCATAATGGCAATCTGTCCGCTTCTGTTTCTTTGATAACCATCGATATACATCTCTCGAATAGATTTTGTAATAGAGGCAGAAGCCAAATGCTCCATAGCATAAAAACCTGCAATACCTTCAAACTCCTCTGAAGACAACCCATTGAGGAATGTAGCTGCAGAGTCTGCCATTGCTGGATTTTGAAGGTAGATCTGTTCATTTTCAATGCCAATTACTGGTTTAGAGCCGCCAAATTTTGCCTCCAATATGCTATTTACTTTCTTAGCCAATTTGTCTTCAGATAGCCTCCCGCCAGGAACATTATTCTTAATAGAAAAATCTGGCACATCTTGAACGCCATGATCTGCAGTCAAAAACACCCAATATTGACCAGCAGTTTGTTCGTCCAGGGTCTTCAAAAGCCTTTCCATATCTTGGTCTAGGCGATAGTAACAATCCTCAATTTCCAAAGAATAGGGCCCAAAAGCATGGCCTATATAGTCAGTTGAACTATAGCTAATTGCCAAAAAATCGGTTGTCGAACCTCTCCCCAATTTTTCTGTCTTAATGGCAGAAATAGCCATATCCGTAGTTATGGAGTTGCCAAAAGGCGTAAATCGAATGTCGCTATTGTATTTTTCTGCTTTGAAAGTGTATGGTAAAACTGTATTTTCAGCGCTAAAAGGATTTTCTTCCCAAGGCACATTGTCATCGTTTTTAGCAAGATATTTATCTTTGGAGTAAAGTAGATGCCAGCCATTCTGCATGTATTTCGTTATACTTTGTGAATAATTGACATTCTTCACCCATGGAGGAAGCGAATCCATATAATAACTGCTTGTGATCCATTTTCCTGATTCCTTATCATACCAGTATGCGGCATCGGCCATATGTCCTGCGGGCAAAATAGCGCCTCGATCCTTCAAAGCGATTCCAATAACTTTTGCTTCCTTGTTTGTAGCCAGTTTGATTTGATCAGAAACGGTGGTGGTATACAAGTTTCTTGGGCTCAAAGCACCAGCTCTCTTATCCTCGCTTCCAACATTCTTTGCTGTGGTATCCATGACACAGTACACTTTTCTCCTGCCATTCTCAAGCCAATTATTCCCCACAATTCCATGAATAGCTGGCGTGGTACCTGTATAGATCGATGCATGACCAGGGCCAGTAACCGTTGGTGCATAATTGTATTTCATATTCTCGGCACGGAAACCATTCTGTAACAGCCTTTGAAATCCCGCTTTTCCAAAATTACCTTGGAATCTCATCAACAAATCATACCGCATCTGATCAACGACGATGCCTACAATAAGTTTTGGCTTATCTTCTTTTCGAATTTGCGCTTCAGCGTTTTGAATGCATAATACCCATAAAGCCAAGTGTAACCAGTTCTTCATTCTATAATATTTTAGTATTGTTCTTCTTCATTTGGAAAGCTACCAGAACGAACATCTTTGATATATTCTTTGACAGCGCCATCTATTATTTCATGTAGATTGGCATACTTTCGAATAAATCGTGGACTGAAATCGATATTGATGCCCAGCATATCATGCATGACCAGAACCTGACCATCTACCCCTGAACCAGCGCCTATTCCAATGATTGGCATCAACAGACTCTTAGCAACCTTCGTTGCAAGTTTTGCAGGAATTTTTTCCAAAACCAAGGCAAAGCATCCATACTCCTGAAGTAATTGAGCATCTCTTTCTAATTTTTCTGCCTCTGCTTTCTCCTTTGCACGAACATTGTAGGTGCCAAACTTATATATAGACTGTGGTGTCAGCCCCAAATGACCCATTACTGGGATTCCTGCACTGTTTATACGAAGGATTGAATCTTTGATTTCTTCACCTCCTTCCATCTTCACACCATGTGCCCCAGACTCTTTCATGATTCGGATCGCGGAATTGAGAGCAAGCTTAGAGTCTCCTTGATAGTATCCAAATGGAATATCAACTACAACCATCGATCGCTGCGCAGCGCGTATGACAGATGAAGCATGGTATATTATTTGATCTAAGGTAATCGGCAATGTCGTTTCATGACCAGACATAACATTGGAAGCACTGTCGCCGACTAAGATAATGTCTACACCAGCAGCGTCAATAATTTTTGCCATAGAAAAATCATATGCCGTCAACATCGATATTTTCTGATTTTCTTTTTTTAGCTTATATAGACTTTGGGTCGTTACTCGCTTTATTTCGTTATGAATAGACATAGGTGCTTTGGTTCTTGAACGGTCAAATGTCGCTATTTTTTAAATACAAGTTCATTATTTTATCAGTAGAACCTATCTTCTCTTGAAAATAGTTCCTACGTAATGATTTCATAATATCCTTCTCAGTAGATGCTTCAAGCAGTTTCTGAGACAAATCATGGCCATTGGTCTGGTATACAAGTCCTTCATTCAACAAGTCAATGGCTTCTTCGCTCTTTGAAGTATTTGTTCCAATAACAATTGGACAGGCATATGCCAATGGCTCTACAAGACTATGAACAACCTTGTTAAAACCTCCTCCTACATAGACAGCGGACGCATACCTATACAGTTTTGACAAGAGCCCAATTTTATTCAAAATCAGAATACGCGATCCTTTGATCTCTTGCAGCTCATCGGTAAATAATCTCGAGCCCATAAACTTAGCTTGAATTTCTGAAATGTTCTTCTCGTCAACTTCATGTGGCACTATGATCCATTGTTCATCTCCTTGTTCGAGCTTAGAGACAAACTCAATGTCAAATGGCCAAGTGCTACCAAATACATATACGGGACTCGTTCCTATGAATTGCTCTATCGTTATTTCGGACCATTCTTGATTGCGAATTTCCTCCATTCGATCGAATCGTGTATCTGACATGATTTCTGAATTGAATTCCATTTCTTTTAATACCAATTGCGAGTTGCTATTAATTACATATAGATCACTAAATAAAGGTAAAACCCTTTTCAATTGATACTGATATACTGAACTATAATTGGAGCGAAAAACGCCATTTAACAATATCACAGGAACGTTCTTGGCTTTCAGTTTTGTCAATATACATTCCCAGAAATCATACCGAACCCAAAAAACAATTTGGGGGCAAACGATATCCAAAAACCGATCAACATCCGCCTCGAACTCCCAAGGGATATAGCACACCGCATCTGCAAATTGAAAATTCTTACGCTGTTCGTATCCGGAAGGAGAGAAAAAACTAACTAAAATTTTCTGATCAGGGAACTCTTCGCGTACGCGTTTTACAAGGAAGCTTATCTGTTCGAACTCACCTAGCGAAGAAGCGTGAAACCAAATGCAGTTTTTCAAATCGGCATTGCCAATTCTGGACCATATATCCTCCCTACCTTTCAGCCACAAACGAGCTTTTGGAACAAAACAACTAGCTAGTTTTATCGCCGCATAATAGAGATATACAAATGCAGTATATCCATATTTAAACAATACACGCATCAATTATAAAAGAATCCGTCCTTAACCCCTTGTGATTTTTCAAACTTTTTCAAAATCACAACCATCGACAATTTTGGCCCTATCAGCATGTTTGAAAAGTTGAACCCTTCCAAGCTTTTGTTCTGGGCATAATCCCAATTGTTGAGATAGCTAGAGTTAAAATAAATGCTCTGTAACCCAATACTTCCGTTGACAAATCGATCGTCACTAAATAGCGTGTATCCGATATATCCACTCATAGATAACCCAGTCTCCAATCGATTATATCCTGCCAGATAATTGCCAGAAATTTGTGGGATCTTATTAGGATCCGCCTTGACCAAGGCTTCATAGAATAAATATCCTAGTCCAGCTTTTACATGTAATCCACTATTCTTATTTTTCTTTGATAGATTGATAATCTTACCGACTTCAAAACAAAAATGACCACCTCTTCCCTCAATAATTGGCACCTCAGGTTGATAAATATCGCCAATGACAAATCCATTGGTCACCATAGTTCCAAGTTGCTCTCGGTCGATATAGTCTGATCCAAACATAAATTGCCCACCGACCTCTGCAGTCCAATTAGATTTGGCCTTGAATAAAAAACCTAACCCAATATTGCTATTATTGGTGTACTTGTTTCCAAGATCCAACATTGGAATCTGATAGCTGTAACTGCCTGCGAAGCCTATAATAGCATTTTGAGAATTCAATGAAGAAATAGAAAGAACAAGTAGTGAAAAGATTTTTAAAACATTCATATTCATCGTTCTAAATTATAAATAGGTTATTGATGGCTTGTCAAATGATAGATAGACGGCACACCTCTTAAAAAAAATGCCACCTCTTCTGAGATGGCATTTCAATCTTTGTTTTGATCACATTATTTGATTTCAAGGATATTGCTAGATCGACCTCTGCCAGCCTCTGTGTTGATCATGTATAGACCTTTGGACAATTTAGACTCATCGATGGTCACTTTCTTATCTGCAATTTTAAACTGATCGTTTAGGATTGTACGACCCGACATATCTGTGATGATGACTGTCGCTTCTTTTGCTTTTACGACTCCTTCAAAACGAATATCAAACTTACCCTCCGACGCTGGATTGGGATAAATGGTCACCTGTGCGTCGACCATGTTCACAGCGTTGATAGAAACGCTCGACTTTAAAAAGACACACGATCTCTTTGCTGCCTCTCCAAAACCTGCATTAAAATCATTGCTAATTTCTAGACATAGTGTGTCAAAGGCTAACGTACTTGATGTTATGTTATATGACAATACTTTCGAAGTACCAATACTAGGGACATTGACTAAAGTACTTCCTGTCCCAGTTGCATTCTTTCGTCTTGTTGTCCATTTATATACATCCTTAAAAAATCCATCTATGAATTGACTGGTTTCCGACTTGGCATTCACCTTAGAATTAGGTGGGGCGGTTACCAGATAATCCGTAATTTTTGGAATAGGAACCTCGCCAACATAGATTATCATAGAATCCACTGCTGTATTGCCGGCAATATCTTTTGCAACATAATTTAGTCTATATCTTCCTGAGATATTCAAGTTAACTGAATCTAGAGATGGAGCTGTCGTCGACGCAGAACCACAAGGGTTGTCATCTGATGTTGTAAAATTCCCCGCTGGCAACGTATAAGACGCACCTTTTTTCACATAAGCTACCTTGTTCGTAACCGTTATTGTAGGAGGAGTTAAATCATTATTAATGATACGAATATGAAAAATTATGGTGTCCCTAGAGCCTATTGCAACACCATTAGGAGTATTCCCTCCATAGAATTGTGAAGCATTACCAGAAAGATCCTTTGCATAAATTCGAAGTCTATATAATCCAGCTACTCCAAACTTGACACCATCAGGAGTATCTAAAGCTACTATTTGATCTTCAGGGCTAACATTGTCGTATGCAGTTACGAGGTGTTGTTTCACAAAATCGAGAACCTTCGCGGGCATCGTAATTGAGGAGTTTAGTATCGTAGCGCAGTTTCGATACATTTTTATGGTATCCCCAATTCTTGTAATTCCAAATTTTTCTTCCAAACTATCTCTTGTACTTAAGACGGGTGGTGTTATATCTGTCACCGCTACAATATCTGCTGTTGGCACTCTGGCATAAACAATTCTATTGCGAGTAGTTACTCCAACATGGCTCTCGGCAGTTCCATCGCCTCCTACGGCTGTGCCATAGAGTGCATCCTGCTGGTATACCATATGTACATTGGCATCTACATGGCGAGCAATACTAGGGTATGACTCTTCAAGGCTATCTGTTGAAGATACATTGAGAGGACCGATCCAAGTAGCACCACCATCTGTTGACTTCATGAGATAGACATCATTCATAAAATTTCCTTTTACATCTGTTTGCTTATCTGCATTGAATCTATTCGTATCAGAGATACCTCTCATTCGCATATAGCTTAAGTAAATAGCTCCACTTGCATCTATGCCAGAAGAGGGCTGACAAGTATGTGTGGCACCATAGGCATTTTGAGCATTATTTGCAGTTGTGAATAAAATTGAAGTATAATATGGTAGATACAAGAAACTATGAGTTCCTGGCTCTTTTTGATAAGCTGTTTGATATAAAACTCTTGGTTTTTCGGTTGTAGCAAAATTTTCATTCCAATACATAATACCTGATGCTGGCTGGCTATAGCTGAGTCCGTCACCGTTAGATCTACCCCAGAAACAATGAATCTTATCATTATTGTCGATTAATACAGAATAATCACCTGAAGATCGATTATCAATTGCCTGTGAGGTTGCAAGGTTATTGTCAGAGATTATCAAGTTTTTGGAGGTCCAAGTGTTGCCAAAGTCATTGGATATGAAAAGGGTCACATCTCTCGTACCAGTCAATATTGCAATTCTTTTGCCTTTGACGTCTAATGCATACTGATCTCCACCAAGTGCATTTCCTCCAGTTGCATTGGGATACTTGAGCAACCCAGCACCTGGAATGGTATCTAATCCAGCAGATGCCAATGGAGTCCATGTCGCTCCACCATTAAAGCTTCTTTTGAATCCAAGACCTCCAGAACCAGTCATTCCGTTTGGCAATGTTCCACCTGTAAATAAAGAAGAAATTACAAAAATAGAATCACCGCTATTTGCAACTCTAGGCCATGTTTCTGTACCATTCGTTATTCCACTCTCAGTCCAAGCACCAGTGCCTATTGCG
This sequence comes from Saprospirales bacterium, assembly GCA_947461165.1. Classification (GTDB taxonomy): domain Bacteria; phylum Bacteroidota; class Bacteroidia; order Chitinophagales; family JADJOU01; genus CHPMRC01. The sequence continues at coordinate 9,034 of CANHJR010000024.1, forward strand.
TTGCGTTTGATCATATACAATCCGTTAAAGCCACCATCTGATATGTGAGTAATGATTGCTTCTTTGCCTCCAGCGAGGTGCAATGGGTTTGGCCAACCAACTCTCTTGGTTTCTTGACGACCTAGAAATGTATCTAAAGTAGATGGAACTCCTGTTCCATTGAAGTGATAGTAACCAGTCCCTCTTGAAGCAAAGGCTCCACTTCCTGGATCTGAATCTAAACTTCCTGTGTAACAGATGGTTACTTTGCCAGAGCTAGGCTCCACAACGACTCTTCGCTGGATGGAATTGTTCGTTTGAAGGTCATATCGAGTAGCGCCTACAACGGTCCTCACTATTTGAGCATATGCGCCACCAAATAAGCTGACGATGAATGCTCCTAAGAGTAAAATCTTCTTCATTTTTTTTATTGTTTAGATTATTTAATGTTTTCTTAAAATCAAAAACCAAATATAATGCTTAAATTGTCTAAATGAGCAATAATTTTGTTATTTTTTGTTCTGATTTTGTTGCAATTTCTTTTGTTGTTCGGCTTGAGCCATCATTTCACTCATTTTTTTCTGAAATGCTCCTTGCTTTTTCGGTGTTTTTTTGGCCAATTCCATTTCGGCTCTTACCTTGTCTTCTTTGATGACAAAGGTGGTAAAGAACCACTGTTGAAAAATTCCTAATACGTTCTGAAGGAAATAATAAAACGTTAAGGCCGCTGGAAATTTATTGAACATAAACAAAAATACCGCTGGCATCAAATAAGTCATCATTTTCATCTGATCTGCTTGAGGACTACTTGGCTGTAATCTTTGCGAATATACCGTCGTAGCGATTTGCGTAACTGCTGAAAGCAAGGCAAATAGACTCACATGAGCTCCATAA
>CANHJR010000025.1 GCA_947461165.1 Saprospirales bacterium
CTCCATGATTCCTAACTGACCATCTAGCTCTGCATTGAATCCTCGTTTTAGCATGCGTATCGCCATAGGGCTGCGTTTCATGATTGTTTTGGCCCATTTGACCGTTTCACGTTCTAAGAAATCGATAGGAACTACCTTGTTGACCAATCCCATATCCAAGGCTTCATAGGCCGAATATTGCTCACAGAGATACCAAATTTCACGTGCTTTCTTCTGTCCGACATTGCGGGCTAGAAAACTGGAACCAAATCCAGCATCAAAACTACCAACCTTAGGTCCCGTCTGCCCAAAGATAGCATTCGAACTAGCGATACTCATATCGCAGACCACGTGCAATACATGTCCGCCACCAATTGCATAGCCATTGACCATCGCAATGACTGGTTTGGGCATAGATCGGATTTTCTTATGAATATCCAAAACATTGAGACGCGGAACGCCATCCTTGCCGATATAGCCACCAATTCCTTTGACTTGCTGATCGCCTCCACTACAAAATGCACGCTTTCCAGCACCAGTTAAGACTATAATATTGATATCGGGATTTTCTCTGCAAAGATCCAATGCATCAAGAATGTCAAAATTGGTTTCTGGGCGAAACGCATTATGTCTTTCCGGTCGATTAATTGTGATTTTTGCGATTCCTTCGTGAAATTCAAATAAAATATCCTCGTATTTTTTAATCTCTTTCCAATGAATTGGGTTCATATTCTCAATCTTTAGGTAAATTAATATGCTCTTCTGTTATTATTTTCAAAGTAGTTGATAAAACTTTGATTGGAAACTCTATTCCCTCCTGGCGTAGCATAGTTGCCACTAAAATACCAATCTCCTCGATCATTGGGGCAAGCGATTGCAAGATTCTCCAATGTTTGGAAAATCAATTCTACCTCATAATTTGCTTCCTCTGGTGTGACCAATTCTCCTGACACCGTTGTCAATTCCTCATCAGAAAATTTCGCATAAAACTCTTGCAAAATATTTTTTTGATCGTTATCATCTTTTGCCACCTCCAAAACACATTTATCATAAATAGTCTGCAAGAAATCAAGCTGATTTGTTCGCTCCAGAATCTCTCTAGCTGCCCGAAACACTAACAAATCGCCTAGTCGACTCATGTCTATCCCATAACAATCAGGATATCGAATCTGAGGTGCGGAAGAAACGACAACTATCTTTTTTGGCTTCAGCCTGCTCAAAATATTGATAATACTGCGTTTCAATGTCGTCCCTCGAACGATAGAATCATCTAAAATACAAATGGTATCTTCATTTGGGATAATGGAATTATAAGTAATATCGTAAACATGAGAAACCAAGTCATTGCGGCTGTCATCATTGGTTATAAACGTTCTCAACTTGGCATCTTTGACAATCAATTTCTCCTCTCGAATCCTAGATTCTACTAATTCTTTCGTATCCGTTTCTCCAATGGAGGAGATAATGTTTTCTCTGTAAATTTGTTCTAATCCTTTGATCAAACCCATATAGGCAATCTCTGAGGTGTTAGGAATAAATGAGAAAACGGTGTTTTTAAAATCTGAATTGATTTTTTGAAATACGATTGGAGCTAGTAATTTTCCAAGCATTTTTCGCTCTTTATAAATATCTCCGTCGGTTCCTCTTGCAAAATAAATTCTTTCAAAACTGCAGGAAAGTCTTGGCTTAGGCTCTTGAATTTCCACCAATCGATGTGGTTGGTTATTCTTCAAGATTAGCGCATGAGCCGGCGGAATTTCGTTGATCTGATTGTAATCTATATTAAATGTGGTGGCAATGGCGGGACGCTCACTGGCTACAATAGTGACCTCATCGTCCGAATAATAATGGCTTGGACGAATGCCGTTGGGATCACGAAATACAAATGCATCGCCATGCCCCAAAACACCTGCAATATGATATCCACCATCAAAACCTTGGACTGCGCGTTTCAGAATTTTTTCTATTTGTAATTCTTTTTGAATTCTATCTGATATCTCCTGATTCTCAAGACCTTCTCCTTTGTACTGATCAAACAACTTCTGGACTTCATCATCCAAAAAATGACCAATTTTTTCTAGAACCAAAACAGTATCCGTGTTTTGTCTTGGATGCTGACCGAGCTCCACCAATTTGCTCATCAAGGATTTGACATTTGTAAGATTAAAATTGCCTGCAAGGACGAGATTTCTGGTCAACCAGCTTGATTTTCTATAAAATGGATGACAAACTTTCTCCGAATTTTCACCATGCGTTCCATATCTCAAATGGCCAAGATAAACACTCCCAAATGAGTCACAATCCTGAAGCAATACATTTGCATTTTTCCTATCCTGAACATCCACTTTTTCAAACTGAGAGTAGGCTCGCTGGAAAATTTGCTGGACACTATTGGAAGCTGCGCTTCGCTCCCTGTAGATAAAATCATGACCAAAGTGTATATTTTGCTTCACTACCGCGATACCAGAACCATCTTGTCCACGGTTTCGCATTTTCTCCATCATTAAATACATCTTATCTAGTGCATACGTGGCAGTTTGATATTTATCAATGTAGTATTGAAGAGGCTTATTGAGTTTGAGCAGGGCTACACCGCACTCGTGCTTTATTTGGTCTGACATGAGGGATATTCTATGATTTGAATTTCGGACGACCGAGGCACAAAATTAAGCTTAAATTCGATACTTTATACAAAAAGTTAATCACTTTTGTGGATAGATTTAATACTTGCGATTGATCGTAAAATCTATGATATCCCTCATTGCTTGATTATACTGATTTTGAGGAAATTTTGCTAGAATGTTGCGCGCTGCCTCCGCATGTTCATTCATTGTTTGAAGACTATACTCGATACCTCCATTCCTATGAATGGTGTCAACAATATATTGTATTGCCTTATTATTGGTACTTCGAAGCCGCATATTACCTTTGATCTTTATCCGCTCATAGGTGCTAACTTTGCCCAAGGTATAGATCAGTGGCAGCGTCATTTTACTTTCTCGAATATCATTTGTTCTCGGTTTCCCGATATCATCGATGCTTAAATCCAACAAGTCATCTTTGATTTGGAATGCCATTCCAATATGATATCCCATCTCTGCAGCTAAGTCTACCATTGGGCTTTCCTTCGTCACACTATAACAACCAGCCTTGCATGAGGTTTTGATCAAAGTAGCGGTCTTCTTAGAAATAATTTCAAAATATTTTTTCTCATCAATATTGAGTCTTTTTGATTTTTCTAGTTGTAACAATTCGCCTTCACTCATTTCTTTTACTGATTCGGACATCATTCGAAGAAGTTCAATTTCGTTGTTCTCAATCGAAACCAACAAACCCCTTGAGAGCATAAAATCTCCAAGTAGAACAGCAGTTTTCGTCTTCCACTTTGCAAAAATAGACGCAAATCCGCGTCGAGTTTCAGCTTCATCTACCACATCATCATGAACAAGCGTGGCAGTATGCAACAATTCGATCATGGTTCCAGCAATAATTGTTGAACGATTGGTTTCTCCAAATATTTTGGCGGTCAACAACACTAAAATTGGACGGATTTGTTTTCCTTTAGTCTTCAGAACATAATCGGTTATGATATTCAATAATGGAATTTTGCTTCTGAGCTCAGCTTTCAAAAGCGCATTTAACTGATCCAACTCAGGCTTGACTAACGATTGTATTCGATCAAGCATTTTCAAAAAATTTATGCGAAAGATATACGCTCAATAAGCCTCCAATGACGCCAAGAATACTTCCGGCGAAGACATCTTCAAGAAAATGACAAGCCAAATAAACGCGAGACAACCCAACCAAAATGGCTAATAACAAACATAATATTTGGTAATGAATTTTTAGGTTAAAATTTAGTCCAATAATACTCGCTACAAAAAAAGCCGTAAACGTATGTCCCGAGGGCATACTGTGATGATATAATGGCTCCACAACTGAAGGCGAACACAAGAATTCATTGCCAAAACAGGCTAGAGGCCTCGGTGCATTGATCCATTTTTTTAATGACATCATCACTAGATCAGAAATTAAAAATGCAATTGCGGCCGCAAAAAATTTACTTCTATGCCTTGCTAATAAGTAAATTCCTAAAATAGAAATCGGAACCCACTCACCAACTTTGGTTATACCTGCAAAGACCGAATTGAGCAGGTCGGTTCGATTGCTTTGCATCCATAAATTTTCATCCCCCTTTTCTATTACTATCAGCGTAGCCATGCAGGCGAGCACCCAAACATAGAAAATCAAAAGAAATTGTTTTCTATTTTCGTTTAACATACCGACTCCATAAATTGACAAAAAAACGGGTGTAGCCATCTAAATTTAGAAGCTGACTATCATTTCGTGCTTTGAATGTAAGAAAAATCCCCAAAGGTAGAAATATGATCGTACTAACCCACATACCGAAAGCAGGATTGAATATAGAGGAGCGCGCCAATTGCTCACCAATAGTCCCTGAAAAATAATAAATAATAAATAAAACAATCGACAATATCATCGGCAATCCTATGCCTCCTTTCTTGATAATGGCCCCAAGCGGCGCTCCTACAAAAAATAGAACGATGCACGAAATTGCTAATGAAAATTTTCGATGCCACTCGATTTTCATTAAGTTCTGAATGTCGATTTTGTACTGATAATCGCTGTTTTGACTATACAAATGATTCTTCACATTTCGAATGCGGTTGCTTCGAATGGCTTTCCATCTTGCTAGTTCTTCTGCTGTTAATTTAGAAATAGAATCCTTCAAGCTAATCTGGCTTGAAAATTTTGGAATTGATAGCACTGGATTCTGTTTTAGAAAATCTCTACTGTATATTTCTCTACTGGACTTGTTTTGGATCGTTATAGAGTCTATGCTCCCATTGAGCTCACCAATGTTCTTGGTCATATACATTGCATCAGGATTATTTGAGGTTTCCTTCAGTTTGAATTGTCGCAGATCCAGACGTTTTTCATAGTGATCAAACGACCAGACGTAAAATGGAAACTTGAGGTTGTCAAAGGAGTTCGATGCTTCATCCTTATACATAGTGACGGTATCCAGCTTTAAAATTAGAATATTCTCATCATCGGATTGAGCAAGGTTTCCACGCTGTGCCACCAACAGTATTGGATTTCCATTGTCGTTGTTGTGATTGTATATTTTGATTCCAAACAGTTCACCTGTTTCTTCGTTTTTTGCATCTACTCGGAGACCCATTCCACTAATTCCTCCATAAAACTGCTTCGGCTTAATCAGCAAGGATGGCTTCAAGGTTCGCAAATCAGTGAGCATACTTCTAAAAACAGACTCCGTTCTTGTAAAAATAAAATTGGAATAGAAAAAAGCGAAAATGGCAATAAAAATGGAGAATACAATCGTACTCTTAAAGAACCGGAACAAAGAAATTCCACTTGATTTGGCAGCAGTCAGTTCCGAATTTTCACCGAAACTACCCATAACCATAATACTAGAAAGCAATATAGCTAGAGGTAAGGTCATCGGAATCAATGAGGCGGAAGCATAGCTCATGAACTTCACCATGATATCGGTTGAAATACCTTTACCTATAAGATCATCAATGTATTTCCATAAGAAATTCATGATAAGTACAAACCACGATAGAAAAAAAGTCACCAAAAACGGACCTAAATATTGCCTTAGTATATACCAGTCAAGCTTTTTGAACGTAAAAAACGCAATCAGACTTTGAAGCGATCTAGTCAACTGTTTTGATAGACTTGAAGTGAGATATGTCAATTGGAATGTGCGATTTTATTCTAGATTTTATCCTTACCAGATCCTATATAAAACATAAATCGTAAATCCAAAAAGACTAAACCAACATATTTACTGGATTCTCTATATACTTCTTGACGTCGGCTAAGAAAGCAGAACCAACGGCTCCATCTACAACTCTATGATCACAACTCAAGGTTAATTTCATGACCGAAGAGGCAGAAAATGAACCATTGCGAACGATCACAACTTCCTTCATAGCCCCAACGGCCATGATACAAGCATCTGGTGGATTGATAATCGCTGTAAACTCTTCGATACCCATCATACCAAGGTTGGAGATAGAAAACGTATTCCCCTTCATATCATCTGGCAGGATTTGTTTGTTTTTTGCTTTGTCAGCAAATGTCTTACTGCTCATCGCTATCTGCGAAAGCGACAATATATCAGCACTGCGAATCACAGGCACGACCAATCCATCTGGCACAGCTACTGCCATACCAATATTGACATGATGATTGATTCTTATCTTATCTCCCAGCCATGACGCATTGACGTATGGATGTTTTTTGAGAGCTGCAGCGCAGGCCTTTATCACGATGTCATTGAACGAAATTTTTACTGGAGAAATGGCATTCATCTGCTCGCGCGCTAGTTTTGCATTATCCATATTGACCTCAATAGTCAAATAGAAATGCGGAGCTGTATACATCGATTCTGCTAATCGCTTAGCAATCACCTTTCGCATTTGAGAAACGGGCACATCTTCATAGGACTCTGCACCTACTGGCAAGGAATTCATCGTGATCGGTGCTGGTGTGGATACTTGAACACCACCATTCTGAATCGCATGCTCTATGTCTTTTTTGACAATTCGACCATCGTCTCCACTACCTTGTATATTATCGAGTCGAATGTTATTATCATTTGCTATCTTTTTTGCCAATGGCGAGGCTTTCGTTTTTGAATCTGTGCTTTGGCCATTCGTTTCTTGCGTTATGGCTTGTGGTATTTCAGCTGTTGTATGGACGCTAGCTTCTTCTTTTTTATCCTCAGCTTTTGGTGTTGGTGCATCTACAAGTAGAGATTGAAAGTCTTCTCCAGGTTTTCCAATAATTGCTAGCAGGCCATTCACAGGAATAGAATCCCCAGACTTTGCTTGAACATGAAGAATGGTTCCGGATTGAAAGATTTCCAAATCCATAGTAGCCTTATCTGTCTCTACCTCCGCAATAACGGATCCAGGTTTTACGACATCTCCAACCTTAATTAGCATATTTGCGATAACACCTTCTTCCATGGTATCGCTCATTCTTGGTAAATTTAATCTTTCCGCCATTATTTTTTAATTTACGTTATTCTGTGATTTATTTGTCTTTTTTATCTTCTACCAGGATTTTGATTCTGCATCATTTTCATCATCTTTTTCATTTGATCAAATTGCTTGATAAAATTGTTGACCTGTTGTATGGTATTGCCACTTCCTTTTGCTATTCTATTTTTTCTTCGCATATCAAGCATATCGGGGTTAGCTCGTTCAATTGGTGTCATAGATTGTATGATGGCCTCGATTTTGACAAAAGCCGTCTCATCTACTTCTACATTTTTCATTGCATTGCTCATTCCAGGAATCATTTTAAGGAGATCCTTCATGTTTCCCATTTTCTTGATTTGATTTAGCTGATCTAGAAAATCATTAAAGTCAAATTTGCTTTTTGCAATTTTCTTGGATAGTTCACGAGCTTTCTTCTCATCATAAACTTCTTGTGCCTTTTCGACAAGAGAGACAATGTCGCCCATTCCCAAGATCCGATTAGCCATCCTATCTGGATAGAATAGATCCAAGGCATCCTCTTTTTCTCCTTGAGATACAAACTTGATGGGCTTATCTACGATATATTTGATAGACAAGGCCGCCCCTCCGCGAGTATCGCCATCCATTTTTGTAAGAACTACGCCATCAAACTGAAGTGCATCATGAAAAGCCTTGGCAGTATTCACGGCATCTTGACCAGTCATAGAATCCACTACAAATAAGGTTTCAGATGGATTTAAGATCGTTTTAAGATTTGTAATTTCTGTCATCATGGCTTCGTCTACAGCCAATCGACCAGCAGTATCGACAATCACTGGATTGAGCTTGTGCTCCTTGGCATAAGCGATGGCTTTCTGCGCAATGTCCAATGGGTTTTTGTTGTCCATTTCTACAAAAACCGGCACCCCGATATGCTCCCCCAATACTCTCAATTGCTCCATGGCGGCTGGACGATATACATCGGCTGCTACCATTAGCGGTTTCATCTTCTTTTTATTCTTGAGATAATATCCTAATTTATGGGTAAATGTGGTCTTTCCTGAACCTTGAAGTCCTGCGATCAGGATCACGGCTGGGGAACCATCGATGACAATATCTTGCTGAACACCACCCATCAATTCGGTGAGTGAATCATTCATGATTTTGACGAACATTTGACTAGGTGACACGGCTGTCAAAATTCCTTTGCCCATCGCCTCATCCTTTACTTTATCAGTAAATTCTTTGGCAACTTTATAGCTAACATCTGCATCAACAAGCGCTCTTCGAACTTCTTTGGCAGTCGCAGCTACGTTGATATCTGTTATCTTTCCTTGACCCTTGAGGGTTTTGAGCGATTGCTCTATACTTTCTTGTAACTTTTCGAACATTCTAATCTATGCAAACCACAAATGTACATCAAATTTTTTATTCTAGAAATGGCAATTTATCCAATAGATTCGATCCTACAGTGAGAAATCAAAAGGTCTTCTTTCTCAAAATTGGTATACTTACTATCCAATTGAATTTGGTCAAGATCCAGCACATTTCCAATACGCTTTTCTGAAAATAAAATAGGAATACGTAGCTCAGAGTATAATGCTACATATTCTGAAAAACGCCATCGATTTTGTGGTTGAATCGTGTTATCAATTATGGACCAGTTTTTGTCTGAAAATTGTAGGAAATTAAAGATGGAAATATTCTTGTCAAAATGAGCGAAGTGATCCGACATATCTATAAAATGAGACATCAATCCTGTCTTTGGATTCAAAAGACGCTTAAATTCGGTCAATATTCCTTTTAATATTCCTGGGTAGATATGTTCAAAGGTATTGTTGGAATGTATCAAATCAATGCTATTAGAAGGCAGTGGCAAACATCTTGCATCGCCGACGATTAGTTTTAATTGAAGCATTTCAAGTATGTCTTCATATTTTAGTATTTTATAATCCAACAATATAGCATCCAAAACGAAAATTCGATCCTTTGATACGTCTATTTTCTTTTGAAGGCTTCCATTGTTATATCCCATCACAAATTGCTCTATTGTAGTTATGAGTTTGTCCTTGTCGGTCAAGCGAATGAGATCCACTGAATAAATGGTCTCAACTCCTGCTATAAACATAGCAACCGGGACCACAGGATACCATCCCGTGCCAAGTTCCAATGTTGTTTTCAGGGATGAAAGCGGATAGTAATTTTGATAAGCCTTCAAATGATCACTAGCATGTCCTAGTCGATCCTCAAAATATTCATTAGACAAGAAAACGCCTTTCGTTATATACTTTTGCATCAAAAAATTCAATCGATACCCTTGCGGCAGATAAGAAATAATCTTTTGGACCAGGGCTTTCGTTTTCCAGTTTGGCATTGCAGTTTATGGGGGGTAGTTGAACTTAAAAGAATGAAGCTAATGCCACGTTTGTCTCTGGCAATATGACAAACGTATAAAAAGTCAACGCAAGCGAAACAAGGCACGTGAGGATTATCAAGCAAAAAAATACTCGCTCTTTGTTTTGGGTCATGATAGTTTGTAGATATAAATTTTCCAAAACTCAGATTCTTCACCCACTGCTTTCAAAAATCTCAAGCCCAACTCATTTGCGTTTAGAATTTCACTTGCAGAAAAGATGTATTGACCACCAAGCTTTTTGATTTGATTTTTATCAATTTTCAATTGATTGATCTTCAGCTTATCTCTTGCACTTTGACAGTTCTGTACATTCTCTACACCCAACTCTGAAGAATATAAGTAACATCGATTCCCCCATTGATCGAACTTTTCCTTTATTTTGGGATTACTTTCCAATTCAAGGTGCATGATTTGGCGAAATTGATGCTTATAATTAAGGTCATATACTGAAAATAAAC
>CANHJR010000026.1 GCA_947461165.1 Saprospirales bacterium
ACTCGTTTGGTCACCTTCTAATTGTGAACGCATAATTGTGTAGTAATAGTTATACAGCGTACCTTGCAGTTGAAGACAAACAAATGCCAACAATCCAATAAGAATATGGTTGCCACTGGTCCAGCAAATAACTAAAATTAGAAGAAAGTTTAGGCACATATCTGCAATGGAATCCAGAAATCGACCAATGTATGAAGGAGTATTCTTAATTCTTGCCAATTCACCATCCGCACCATCGAGAATAGATTTTAGAATAAGAAATATAATAGCTACGTAATAGTATTTATATACGATAGCAATCAAGGCAAATAGCCCAGAAATAATAAAGAATATTGTCACATCAATAGGAGTATAACGGCTATTCTTTAAGGTGTTAGCGATAATTTTTGCCATTGGTCGCCCATAGTCTGATAGGTCAAAAAATCGGTGTTCTTTTGGTAATTTGGACAACTAAATATGTTTGATGGGTAAAAGCAGGTAAAAAAGTTTAAACATGAAATGATGTATGATCATTTTTTAGAAACAGGAGATGGCGTTCAAGTAGAAAATAAATCTAATTAATTATAGCAGCCTAAAAACTATTGGAAACATAAAAATATCATCACCTACCCAACTACAAAGGCAGTCTGATAAAAGGAATTGACCTGACCGATGGGGTTCAAGGTGATGTAGAAGTTTTCTGTAAATTCTTTGAATGCCTTGTACTCATGCATCGGCACATTGAATTCATCAAAAAGAATGATATCTCCTTTTTTGAGAAACGGATACATCTGACTTAGTACAAAAATCGTAGCTGTATACAAGTCTGCATCGCAATGTATCACTCGAACATCTGCATCTGATATTTTTGAGTTGTTTTTTGAGATAAATTCGGTGAGAGTATCTTGAAATAAACCTTTGTAGAATGATGCTCTAGAGTCATTGACTTCTGGGATAGCAGACATCATATCACCCTTTTTATAAAATCCTCCCCAATCTTCAGGGAGGCCCTCGAAGGTATCAAATCCAAAAAAATTAGAAGAGGCGTCACTATTGTTGGCTAGCCACCATTTGAATGAACTACCTGACGCCACCCCGAATTCGAGATAACTGATTTTTTTGTCGCCAAGACCAAAATACTTACTTACTTTGTTGTAAAGCTCAAATCGCAAAGAATAATCTCGAAACAATCGCAAGGGACTATCAATGAGCATTTTGTTTTTGTGACTCATAATCCATAGGTTCATTTCGGTTAAATACCCCAGAAAAATAAACATATTCTTAAATGGGTAAAAGATCAATGTAATTGGAATGAATATAAGAAGATTTTTGATCAGCTGCAGTATCTTAAGCACTTTTTTCGAGTTTAGTTTGGAAACAAATAGGTGTCCAATTCAATTATTTGGAAAATGGGGATATGTAATGGATGAAAATTATAGATTTCCTCTTCTAGCCTGTTCTCTTTCGATAGATTCAAAAAGTGCTTTAAAGTTTCCCTTTCCAAAAGAGGTTGCACCACATCGTTGGATGATTTCGAAGAACAATGTTGGCCTATCTTCTACAGGCTTGGTAAAAATTTGCAACAAATATCCTTCTTCATCTCGGTCCACGAGTATGTTTAGCTTTTGAATTGCGGCCAAGTCTTCTTTTATGACACCAACTCTTTCTGTCAATTCTTCATAATAGGTGTCTGGAACGGAAAGAAACTCAACGCCCCTTTTTCTCAACTCGGTGATTGTATCTATGATATTATCTGTAGCGATAGCAATGTGCTGGCATCCAGGACCATTATAGAATTCTAAATATTCGTCAATTTGTGACTTTTTCTTTCCTTTGGCAGGCTCGTTTATTGGGAATTTGATATATCCAGTGCCATTGGATACCACCTTGCTCATCAAAGCAGTATATTCTGTTGAGATATCCTTATCATCAAAAGTTAATAAGAGACCGAAGCCCATCACTTTTTCATAAAACTCTACCCAAGTATCCATTTTTCCAAGTTCGACATTGCCGACACAGTGGTCTATGTATTTCAATCCCGTAGGTTTGATTTCCATCAAGCTTTTTGCAGCTTCATATCCTGGCATAAAAATTCCCTTGTAGTTTTTTCGTTCCACAAATGTGTGGATGGTATCGCCATAGGTTTTGATAGCAGACAGTACGACTTCGCCTTGCTCATCGGATAGTTTCTTCGGAGAAAATACCGAGACTGCTCCTCTTTTTATGGTTTCATTATATGCAGACGTCGCATCATCAACCCAAAGAGACAATGATTTGACACCATCGCCATGTAGTTTCACAAAATCTGAAATCTCACTATCTGGATTAAGGCTTGTTGTGAGTATGATTCTTATTTTATCTTGCTTTAAAACATATGAAGCGCGGTCTCTAATTCCTGTCTCAGGCCCAGCGTATGCGATCAATTCATAGCCAAAGGCCGCTTGATAATAATATGCCGATTGCTTGGCATTACCTACATAAAACTCGATGTGGTCTGTGCCATTGATTGGAAGAAAATCCTGTGCTGAATCCAATATTTTTTGTGTTTGGGTGCTCATTGTTTAGGTCGTTTATCTCGCAAATATAAGCGTTTTTTTTCATTTCAAAAACTTGAGAGGATGAAAGATAATAACCCAAGCAATCAAAAAAGCCTTTCGATTTCTCGAAAGGCTTTGACTCATTTATATGATGGTATAAGGCCAATTCTCAGGCCGCTTTGTTTTGTTGGATTAGCTTTCTCAGATTGATAAGCGCATATCGCATGCGGCCGAGCGAAGTGTTGAGATTGGTTCCAGTGATTTCTGCTATTTCTTTGAAACTATAATCGTAGTAATGTCTTAAAACCACAACCTCTCTCTGTTCGTCTGGAAGAAGCTCTAGGTATTTGGCAATGTTTATCTGTCCTTCATCGGCTATGATCTGATCTTCTTTTCCGTCATATTCTGAGGATATATTGTCTAGAATATCATATTCAGGGTTATCATTGGCCACAATTTTTTCCTTCTGATTCTTGCGAAAATGATCCATACATAGATTGTGTGAAATTCGAAGCGCCCATGGTAGAAATTTTCCCTCTTCATTGTATTTTTCTGAGCGAAGCTTATCCAAGATTTTAATAAATGTGTCTTGGAATACATCATTGGCTATTTCTTCATCTTTGACGATCAGAAATATCGATGTAAATATTTTGTTTTTGTATTTGAGAAGTAATGTTTCAAAAGCACTATCATCACCTTTTTGATATTGTATTATCAAGTCTAAATCTAGCACAGCTGTCTTGGTTTTCATACTCTTAGAATTTAATAGTTAGTAATAAGTGTTTAGAGTAGAATCTTAGAATCGATAGGCTTTGATTTAGCTTTTAGGGTATGACTTTAAACTATATTCTGATGTTTGAGCGATAATTATTGGAACAAATATACTATCTCTGAACATTTAGTGCGTTAAAAAGTTTAATCTTGACACAAAATTTAAACAAATTAGCTAATAATTTTAAAGTTTTGTTGCTTTTTTCATCATTTCTAAAGGTATTTATTCTTTTGAAGCAGCTTGTTTTTGCAGAATAATGATTTTCACACAAATTAATCGTTTAAGGCTTCATCAACGAAAAATTATGATAAAATCACAAATTTGTGTCGGGGGGTTAACCCTTACATCTTGACGAGTATCTGTCAGAATGGTTAGTCCTTTGGACATATTGCGCAATAGCGCAATATGGGTTTAATTAAAATCTCTTAGTTTTGCGATAAGAAATTTTACAATTATGTCACATTATTATAGACTCGGAACCATACCTCCAAAACGCCACACCCAATTCCGCAAACCCGATGGATCTTTGTACCAAGAGGAGCTTGTCAGTACAGAAGGATTCTCCAATAACTATTCTTTGATCTACCATTCCAATCCGCCAACAGCAGCTTTGAAGTATCATGAGCCGTTTTCTGTAGCTCCGCCAATAGTGGAGACGGAGCATTGCAGGCCGAGAGCATTTATGGGATTCAATCATGAGCCATCGGATGATTTTCTCAAGGGTCGTAAGCCAATGATGGTTAATAACGATTGTGAAATTACGATTTGCGCACCAAGAAAGTCTATGACGGATTATTTCTATAAAAACAGTTCGGCTGATGAGTTGATTTTTGTTCACGAAGGTGAAGGCAGATTCTTATCCATTTTTGGGGAATTAGAATTCAAGTATGGTGATTACATTATGATCCCAAGAGGAACTATTTATCAGCTGGAGTTCAAAACGGAGCAGAATAGACTCTTAATTGTAGAGTCTTTTGGACCTTATACTTATCCGAAAAATTATCTTTCGAAATATGGTCAACTCATGGAGCATTCACCTTTTTGTGAGAGAGATATTATTCCTCCTTCAAATTTGAAGACCTATGATGAAAAAGGGGATTTTCTAGTTCATATTAAGAAAAACCAAATAATGTATCCAACGACCTACGCCTATCATCCATTTGATGCTATCGGTTGGGATGGTTGCCATTATCCATATAT
This sequence comes from Saprospirales bacterium, assembly GCA_947461165.1. Lineage (GTDB taxonomy): Bacteria > Bacteroidota > Bacteroidia > Chitinophagales > JADJOU01 > CHPMRC01. Next base: position 4,489 of record CANHJR010000026.1, read on the forward strand.
TTTCTCTATCCATAATTTTGAGCCAATTACAGGGCGCGTGCATTTACCACCACCAATTCATCAGACCTTTGATGGAAGGAATTTTGTGGTTTGCAGTTTTTGTCCAAGGAAGTATGATTACCACCCATTATCAATTCCAGCTCCGTATCATCACGCCAATGTCGATAGCGATGAAGTATTATACTATGTAGATGGTGACTTTATGAGTCGCAATCACGTGGAGAAAGGCATGTTCTCATTGCACCCAATAGGGATTCCACATGGACCTCATCCAGGAGCGATCGAGCGAAGTCTAGGCAAGGAAAAAACAGATGAACTAGCGGTAATGGTAGATACCTTTTACCCACTTAAAATCACACAATTTGCATTAGATGTCGAGTGGTCAGAATATGCATATAGTTGGATTCACTAATTAGGATCAATGACTTGGTTGTTGCTGTAAATCAATATCAAAGTTCATTATTAATAAAAAAATGCATAAATTTGTATCTTACATACCTAGAAACTGAGATGAGATTATTTGTTTTTATACTTTTTTGTGTTGGATTTTTGGCTCAAGCACAGGATTTGCACCCAGAAATTAGATGTGCTGAGAAGGCAATTAGTAAGTCAAAATTTTTCAAAGCTACCAGAATCTTAACAGAGGTTGTAAGTCAAGATACTTCCAATCTTTATGCTCACTATCGTCTAGGTTGGAGTTTATTTAGTATCAATAATTTTGAGTCAGCGATAGATCACTACGAAAGAGCGAAACCAGTGATGAAGGACACCATGCGATACCATTTGGAAATGTATCATCTATATTCCAAAGCTGGCTATATGAGTTATGCCAAGGAAGCATTCATAAAGTACGTGACCTTATGCCCTAGCTGTGTCAAAGGAGATCTTCTCCCGGGCGTTATGAGCAATAAGCTGATGTACAAGCACCCAATCAAACAACCAGTATTGATGGGATATGAAAATAAATATGCACAATCGTTTCCATATATCATAGGAAATAACCAAGTGCTTCATCTGAATAAATATGTAGACAAATCTTTGCCAACTAGACCTAGATGTCAGAGGCTGTATATGACAACGACCTTTACGGAGACGGATGCTAGTTTTTATAATGCGGAGACGTTTAACACCCGCGGAAAAGGAGAAGGTAGAGCTTTTGGTCCTTTTACGCTAAGTTCAGGCCTTGACAAAACCTATGCTACTAGATGGGATGATCAATCGAATCGTCTTCTTATTTATTTCAGTTATCGAGATACCAGTGGAGGTATTATGAGATGGAATAAATTCAAACAAGTTCGGTTTGATATTGATGACAAGAAATGTGATTTTATTCATCCAATGTTCACTAAGGACAATAAACATATTATTTTTTCAAGCGATGTTGCTGGAGGTCTTGGAGGTTATGATTTATGGATTGGAGAGATCAGCTCAGATAATCTTACAATTAAGAACATAAAAAATTTGGGAACATACGTCAATACACCTAGAGATGAAATGTTTCCGACAGTCTATGATAATGATGTGGTTTTCTTCGCTTCCGATGGTCATTATGGATATGGAGGTCTTGATTTGTATGCCGGTATTAAATATAAAGATAAGTTCAGAAAGACATACAACCTTGGCAACAGATTCAATACTCCAAGCGATGAATACGCTCTTTTCTATAATACAAAACAGAATTATGGTTTGTTTACCTCAAATCAATTTTTGAATAGTGAGAAGGAAATGAATATAGATCGAATCTATAAACAATCGTTTGACAAGGTTACTACCCATTTTTTTATTGAGGATCAGTACGGTCAGGCGGTACCAAATGCTAACTTGGTCATAGCTTCAGAAAATGTTAAATTATACACCAATGCCGGGGGAAAGGTCACAGCTAATATTTCGCCACTTGGATATAAGAGATTGGTTCTGACAGGAGATAGATATGAAATTCTAGATACAACTATCTTGCCATTTGTATCTCGTGTTGATCTTCGAATGAAAAAGAAGGAGCCATCGGATTTAGTCGGTTTTTCCTTAGTTTCACATCCATACGAGCATCCAGCAGAAGATGCCTATTTTATACTGACTTCTCAGACTGACAAATCTCGCTATACTGGAACTGTGAATTCAGAAGGAATTGGAAGTATTAATGTTTATGGGAACGACCTCTACGAGATAGATGTTCCGGCCTATGGATTTAAACAAAAAGATATCAGCTTCAAAGGACTCTCGATGCCTAAGTTGTTTGTAAGCCAGGATAAGGTCAAATCTATGAATAAATCTGTTGCAACGAATCAAATGGATGGTGTTCAGACCTATTCTTTAATAGAAAATACCCCCTTGACTGACAGTTATAATTTATTCTACGAAAGTGGTGGTTGGGTTTTGAATGATATTGTAAATCGTCAGATACAGAACACTGTCAAAACATTAAATCAAAACCCTGGCTTCAAATTAGAGCTGAAGGCACATACAGATTGTCAAGGCGACAAGGCAATGAATTTGCAATTATCAAAGGCTCGTCTGGCTGAGGCTAAGAAATTGTTCTTTAGTTATGGTGTATCGGATGCACAAATAGTTGGTAGTTATTTTGGAGAGTCCTTGCCTGCGAATAGTTGTAAATGTGATGACTATAGCAATTCAAATTGCTCAGGAGACGAGCTTCGTTTGAATCGGCGTACCGAAGTTAAAATTCTAAAGTAATGGATACTTTAGAATGAAATCAATCGGCGTTCCAAATAGGGAAATCTATTGAATATTCGCGAAGCAGAATATCGTGGCCTTTAAAAATCAAATCTTGGATATATGAAAATTGGTTTTTATGGCGCCGCACGAACCGTGACAGGCAGTAAGCATTTGATTAGTTTGGATTCAGGGAAGAAGGTTCTGCTCGACTGTGGTCTTTTTCAAGGAGGAAAAGAAATTGAAATGCAGAACATTCATTTTGGTTTTATCCCGGCAGAAGTTTCCGTTTTGGTGTTGTCACATGCTCATATTGATCACTCTGGATTGATTCCAAAACTCGTCAAAGAGGGATTTAGTGGAAAAATATTCTGCTCAGATGCTACTGCGGATCTTGTGAGAATCCTCTTGAAGGATAGTGCAAAGATACAAGAAGAGGATACCGCATTTGTCAATAAACGGAGGATGGCAAAAGGTCAAAAGCCGATCGAACCACTCTATACTTCCAAAGAAGTGGAGACGACCCTCGAAATGATTTATGTCAAGGAAATGAATAAATCATTTCATGTTTTGGATGAAGTTAAATGTACGTTCACAGATGCCGGTCATATTTTGGGTAGCTGTGTTGTAAATCTTGAGATCATCGAAAAGAAGAAAACCATTAGAATCTGTTTTGCAGGAGATGTTGGTAGATATCGCAATCCAATTATCAAAAGCCCTGAAAAATATCCACAAGCTGACTACATCATATGCGAGAGCACCTATGGCGACTCCTTGCATGATGAGGTAGCTATAACGGATCAGAGTCTAGAGGAAATCATCAATACAACCTGTGTAAAAAGACAAGGAAAGCTTATAATCCCAGCGTTTAGTGTAGGAAGAACGCAAGAGCTTGTCTATGCTTTAAATAGACTGGAAGTGAATGGAAAATTGCCTAAAATTAAGGTGTATGTCGATAGTCCGTTGTCCTATCATGCTACTCAAATAACACGTAACCATCCCGAATGTTTCAACAAGGAAGTTAGGCATTTTATGGAGCGAGATGAAGACCCATTTGCTTTCAAAGGATTAGAATATATCACGGAGGTTGTCGATTCAAAAGCTCTAAATAGTCGAAAAGAGCCGTGTATAATTATTTCTGCATCTGGTATGGCCGAATTCGGTAGAATTAAACACCATATCGCTAATAATATTGAAAATCCTAACAATACCATATTGATCGTTGGATATTGTGAGCCAAATAGCCTTGGAGCTCGTCTTCAATCTGATGATGAAGAAGTAAGAATCTTTGGTGAATTTTTTAAGAAAAATGCCGAGTTGCGCCGAATTAGATCTTTCAGTGCACACGCAGATTATTCCGATTTGCTTTACTTTTTGTCATGTCAGGATGCGAAGAAGGTAGAAAAAGTGTTTCTCGTTCATGGAGAGTATAATGTTCAACTTCAGTTTAAGAAAAAGCTTATCAAGAAAGGATTTGATTTTGTAGAAATACCGGATTTTAAGCAGGAAATAACTATTTAATTATGCGTTGGTGAACTCTCCCCAAAGGACTGAAGACCCTCACAGATGCTTGTTAGGATTTCCCCGATCCAAAAGATTAAATCAGATTTTTCTTCGATAAAACGTCTAACGCTTCATTTGAGTTTAATCTTCAGTCGATAGTCGGAAAACACTATACGTAATATTTCCAATAGATCGATGCAAAAAATCGAAATCGATAAGTTTGACATCATCTTTTGGCGATAGGAAGAATTCATCGTGGTCTATATCGAATGAGGTAATCGTACAACTAGGAATATTCAAGATATTATGAAATGCTTCGTCTTCTGATTCAATCGAGAAAATTGGATCAGGATCATGGTGCTTTTCAAACACGTTGTCTCCAAGAAACTTATTCAGTCTTGAGGGTAAACAAAGATTGCTATCGCTTTCGCGAATAAATAGTTTTTTTGGAGATAGAGCTATCTTTTTACCTATCATTTCTATGTTGATAGCCATGGTCGGTTTGTATTTGTTTTTTTCAATCATCGATGCCATGGCACATGCTCCACTCATACTATACTGCTTGGCGGATGTGAATCCAAAGATGATATTTTGCTTAACATGAACCTTTCCAAAAAACAACGCTATTTGGACTAATGCCGCAACTCCCGAGGCATTATCATTGGCACAATTAAATATACTGTCGCTAACCTCAGGGTCATTGATTATGCCTCTACCATCATAATTGGCCAATAGGACAATAGCGTTATTGCTTCCTTTGTCTCCGCGGTATATGCCGATAATATTAGCCCCAACCATCGAGTCCTTGATTGTAAAAAATTGCTTATAATTGGAGTCAAGGGGCTTGATTTTCTGACTTTTGAGAACGTTCTCTAAATAGGATTGTACTTGGACAATATTCGAATCCTTGATATATCGTCCTTTGTACATATCGCT
>CANHJR010000027.1 GCA_947461165.1 Saprospirales bacterium
CGTGGCAAGGCTGTTCGCAACTGGGCAGCATACCATAAGACGATAGACCTTCTCAAGAAACTGGAAGATGATGAGACCTTGATCATGCAATCGGGCAAGCCCGTCGGTCTTCTTCGAAGTCACAAAGATGCACCACGCGTTATTTTGGCAAATTCTAATCTGGTAGGGAATTGGGCCAATTGGACTCATTTCGATGAATTGGAAAAGAAGGGTCTCATCATGTATGGACAAATGACTGCAGGAAGTTGGATCTACATAGGATCTCAAGGCATTGTGCAAGGAACCTATGAGACCTACTTGAGTCTGGCTCGAAAGCACTATAATGGCACCCTGAAAGGCACCTTAAATGTGACGGCTGGACTTGGAGGAATGGGTGGCGCTCAACCATTGGCAATCACTATGAATGATGGGGTTGCGCTTTGTGCTGAGTCCGAAGAATGGAGAATTGACAAGCGACTAGAAACAAGATACTTGGACCTAAAATACACCGATATAGCCCAAGCGGTGCAGAGAGCCTTGGAAGCGAAGAAAAATAATGAAGCCATATCTATCGGGGTCGTATGCAATGCTGTGGATCTACTGAAATATCTTGTAGAGCACAATATTGTTCCTGATACCCTGACGGATCAGACTTCGGCTCACGATGCACTGACCGGATATTTTCCTGAAAACATGTCTGTGTCTGATTCATATAAAATGAGAGAGTCCGATCCTACAGCATATGTTGATCTGGCCTATGACACGATGGCTCATCATATCGAATTGATGCTTGAATTGCAGAAACGAGGAGCGATCACTTTTGATTATGGCAATAACTTGAGGGGTCAGGCAAAGGATAAACGTGGGGTGAAAAATGCATTTAATTTTCCTGGATTTGTTCCTGCTTATATTCGACCTTTGTTCTGCGAAGGTAGCGGACCTTTTCGATTCGTTGCCTTGAGCGGTGATCCAGAGGATATCGCAGTATGTGACGCGAAGCTCAAAGAATTGTTTCCTCAAAATGAAGGTCTTCACAGATGGCTAGACAAAGCAAAAGAAAAAATTGCATTTCAAGGGCTACCTGCCAGAATTTGTTGGTTAAAGATGGGCGAGCGTGAAAAAGCAGCAGTCGCATTTAATGAATTAGTGAGAGAAGGCAAACTAAAAGCACCATTGGTCATCGGGCGAGACCATTTGGATACGGGTTCTGTAGCCTCGCCAAATCGGGAAACAGAGGCGATGCTTGATGGATCAGATGCTATAGCAGATTGGCCGATTTTGAATGCCATGATCAATACCATTGGAGGTGCGAGCTGGGTCAGTCTTCACCATGGAGGTGGTGTAGGAATGGGTTACTCTATTCATGCTGGAATGGTCATCGTAGCGGATGGAACTGAAGATGCCAAAAAAAGACTACAACGCGTTTTGCACAATGATCCAGCGATGGGTGTCATCAGACATGCCGATGCTGGCTATGAAATCGCACAAAAAACAGCAAATGAGCATAACCTAAGTATCTAAAATAGATGTTTTTATATTTTTTTTATAATTTCGTATAAATATTTGAGTGACTACCAGAATAAATAAACACACGAAATGCTTAGATTTCTGATTTTTCTTTTTTTATTTCAATCATCTTTTTTGTGTAGTCAAGTTCGGTCTTCGCGCAAAAAAATTGAGATGAAAAAACCAAATGATAAAATATCTAAGCCTTCTACATCAAGTTTTCCTTACAAATCAATATTTACTGAATCTGAGACAAACCAACCAATTCCATCAAATTCTACAAAACCAACAGCTTCAACTGAGAAAAACGCAATAGAAGAGTATAGCGAGGAGTCTTCCATGTCTATAGCCATAGAATCTTCCAAAGAAGAGGCAATTGTCCCTTCAACGAACACCATTCCCAACACCTCGAGCATAGAATCGCAAATTGAATCCGAAATAAAGGCCACCGAAGGACCTACATTGGAATCTTCAAAGCCAGGTCTACCGCCAAAAAGAGAACTACCAACGAAGTCACTCCAGGAAGAGAAGCCAACGGCAACTCAAGAAGTTACGACTAAAGTTCAGCCTTTTTTTACTCCTAGCGCTGAAATGTCCAATTTTAGCACCGTCATTGAAGTTCAAGGACAGCCTATAGACGCCGATTACAGTTATTCGAACATAAGTGGACATTTAGGGTTATGCATTGATATCAATCGAAGTTTTTTTGTCGGACCGTATTTTAGGCAATTGATACTGAACACTTCAGATTATCAGGTGTTTTCTTATAAGGGTCAACAGGTCGATGTGAGCTCTCTCAGAGAATGGGGCGTCGGAATCGCTACCGGTACCTACATCGTTTTAAGCCAAAAACTTATTCTTACGCCCGAACTTAGGGTTGGATATAATGAATATACGATGTTTGATCAGAATTATACCAAGGCAAATAAGTTGTTTATCAACAACAGTTATCTCAGTTTTTTTCCAAAATTGAATGCAGGAATTAAAATGAGTAATTATTCAACCTTTGGGGTCACCTTCGGTTATCAATTTTCCAATTATTTTCGCGGCAATCCAAGTCCTGGCTATAATCCGACATCACTCAATTATGGGTTCTTTGTGAAATTCTATTTGCCAAAATAGAATTGAAACATTTTTTAACTCATTTGGGAGAAATCTTATTGCTCTTAAAGATTTAACGTTCTATTTTTGTATCAGAGCGACTCAAACAAAAATGAACAGGATTCGATATGCAATAATTTTTACTATTCTCTTCTCAGCTATCGGAATCAATGGTCAAATTGCTTTTGATAAGACGCGAGTGAATATAGGCAGATTGGAGAATTTTGATATTGTGACTATCAATATCCCATTTATCAATAAATCGACAAAACCTCAGTCGGCAATTATTAATTATCCAGGAGAAGGTCTCGTCATCAAACTATCCGAAAACATTTCATATCCCGGAGAAGTTGACACACTAAAGGTTTCCTTATTCCCAGAAAGTCTTGGAAAGTTTAGTGAGAATTTTTCAATAACCTTCAGTTCAGATAGTCTGTATCGGTTTTCTATTGAGGCCAATATTCATTCATTTTCAACGAAATACAGTAGTATGCTCGGGAAAGCGGGACTGAATGAAGGTAGAGAAATAACCTTTATTATAATGGATAATATTACAGAGCGCAATATCCCTTTTGCCAAGGTTTTTCTTACAAACAATTCGACTGGCAAAAGTTATATAGGATATTCTGACGAGTATGGCGTTCTAAAGAACAATATTAAGGAAGGATCTTACAATGTCTTTTGCCTCACAGACGGTTATAAATATCAGGTAAATGGTGTTCGGATAGATCCTGATCGCAATTTAGCATCTATAATTTTGGAAAAGGAACCGGAGAAACTTCAAAAACAAAAGCCTAAACAAATTGAAAATGTTGCCAATATTGCTGTAAACATGGATACGACGGCATTCCGCAACTTGCCCAAAGATGGCATCGGAGATATAGCAGCAAAAGAGCCCGTTGAAGAAAAAATACCCGTAGAAGAGGTATCTACTCCAATCGAAAAATTAAAATTTGAAAGAAAGCCACTGAACATCATCTTGCTCATAGATAACTCATCTTCTATGGGTCAATCATACAAAATCACCACGCTAAAATCAAGCATAAAGACATTGATTGAGAACTACAATCCTGAAGACAGAATAGCTGTCTTGACTTTCAATGATAAAGTTCAGCAGCTGATACCAAGTACGAAGGTGACTAATAGATTGGAGATTATAGCAAAAATTGATGAAATCGAAAACTCAGGCAATACAGATGGAGAGGGTGGGGTTCAAACGGCTATTGAAATGATGAAAACCATATCAACGGAGGATGCACTCAATATGATCATTCTAGCTACTGATGGTCAAATAGCCAAGAGTGTTTTTGCAGAGAATAAAATTATACACGATATTGGAATAATGAATGAGAAAGGAATTCTCTTTTCCGTGATGGGGTATAGTAAAAGTGAAATGGCCAATCGCAAAATGCAAAGACTTGCAGATGCAGGAGGTGGACTCTTTCTCAATATGACCCAATTCAAGGATGACTATACGAATATCTTGGTCGATGAAATATACAACACCCTTCTCAAGATAGATAGGTAGTATATTTGCACGAATATGACCCCACACATCCTCCAGTTTCTCAGCTTTCGACTTTTTGTCACCATTGCTATGCAAATGAAAATGACCATCCTCGGCTATTTTCTTTATCAAATCACAGGTGAGCCTCTCAGTCTAGGATTGCTGGGGTTGTACGAGGCACTGCCTAGAGTTCTGATGGCACTTCCAGCAGGCTATTTTATAGAGCGAATAGATAAGAAAAAAGCTGTGATGTACGTGACAAGTGGTTATTTGATGCTATGTTTCGGACTATTTTTGACTATTCATTATATGAAGGATGTTCAAAGTATCAAATATTCAATATTTGGATTAGTATTCATCATGGGAATTTTAGGGAGTATGGGTGGAACAGCATCTACAACCTTATTTTCACTCCTAATTCCAGCAGAAAACAAAGCTAGATATTCGGCAATCAACAGCAACGCCTGGCAATTGGGCGCCGTGATTGGACCCATTCTTGGCGGGTTTCTTCTTGCAAAAGTAGGCGCAGAAAATGCCATTCTCGTTCTGTCAGGATTTATGCTATTAGGACTAATCAGTCTATGGAATCTTCCCGAGAAACCAAGCTCCAATATGAAACCATTTAGCATCAGCGATTCACTTAGTCAAATTCGTGAAGGCATCGATTTTGTGACTCATAATAAGGCTATGATTTGGGCAATAAGTTTGGATTTGTTTGCGGTCTTGTTTGGTGGATGTGTAGCGCTTTTGCCTATATTTTCAAAAGACATACTTCAAGTAGACAGCACTGCCTATGGATGGCTTCGATCAGCGATGTCTATTGGTGCGGTCAGTTCTATGTTGATTTTAGCTCGGTTTCCTTTGCAGAAAAACACTGGACGATGGTTGCTCTTTGCAGTCGCAATGTTTGGAGTTTGTACCATTGGGTTTGCATTATCCAAATGGTTTATGCTGTCTATGTTCTTTTTGATTCTCATGGGAGCCTTTGACGCGGTCAGTGTAGTCATTCGGGGAACCATTTTATTGTTAGAAACGCCTGAGAATATGCGCGCTCGTGTGACGTCTGTCAATTCGATGTTCATCTCCTCAAGCAATGAAATTGGAGCATTTGAAAGCGGGTTTGCTGCTCAGTACCTGGGGACTATACGATCCGTTGTATTTGGAGGGTGTATGACCTTGCTCTTCGCTGGATATGCCTTTAAGAAAGGGAAGGTACTAAGAGATTATGAATTTGAAAAGGCTGAAAAAGCTTAAAATCAATTTTGGACGAGGCTTTTGGTTTCTACTGTTTACTTTTACACTTGATAAATACATTTTATGATTCGAATAGTTGTGACTGGTGGTACGTTTGACAAGGAATACGATATGATCAATGGTCGTCTGTATTTCAACCAAACAAATGTGAATGAAATGCTTCAAAAGGGGAGATGCACGATTCCTCATGCGATTGAGACCTTGATGATGATTGATAGTTTGGAAATGACAGACAGAGATCGCGAAAAAATATTGAATTATTGTACACAGACTCAAGAAGAAAGAATCGTAATCACACATGGCACTGATACGATGACTATTACTGGAGAGTACATTGCAAAAGCAAATTTGAATAAGACGATTGTAATCACAGGGGCGATGATACCATATTCTCTCGGTTTCAGTAGTGATGGAATGTTCAATCTTGGAACCTCAGTTGCATTTGCCCAAAGTCTGCCATCGGGCGTATACATCAGCATGAATGGGCAGTATTTTGAATGGAATGAAGTCAAGAAAAACAAGTCAACTGGATATTTTGAACGAATTGAGAACTAAATCCCCAATAAAATTGTTTTTCTAAAAAATAAACTCATAATTATGTACCCCGAAGAGCTTGTAAGCCCCATGCGTAAAGAATTGACTGATGCTGGATTTTTAGAATTGAAAACTGCACAAGAAGTCGATGACGCTTTTGAAGGACAAGAAGGCACTGCGTTGTTGGTTGTCAATTCGGTATGTGGTTGCGCTGCAGGTGCAGCTCGTCCTGGAGTGAAATGGGCTGTAGGCAATTCTGACAAAACTCCTGGAAAACTTTATACCGTTTTTGCTGGGGTCGATGCAGATGCAGTCAGTCAAGCTCGATCATATACGCTGCCTTATCCTCCATCTTCACCATCGATGGCATTATTCAAAGATGGGAAATTGGTACATTTCATTGAGCGTCATCAAATCGAAGGCAACAATGCCCAAATGATCGGAGAACACCTAAAAAAAATATTTGAGCATTACGCTTAGTGAGAAGCGACGCTATTTAGAATTTCTAAGTACTTATTTTTATTGGCGTCGATAGAATAGTATTTGACAACTTTTTGTCTAGCTTTTTGACCCATTGAATTCCTGAGCTCTGGATTTTCAATCAGATTTTTTAATGCCGTCAGCCATTCCTCTTGGCTATAAACTAGAAAACCGTCTTCTTTATCCGTTATCACTCGTTGAATAGCATCTCCTACCTTTGTCGCCACTGTTGGTATGCCACACGCCATGTATTGGAGTGCTTTGAGGCCGCTTTTACCATGAACCCATAGCTCGTCAGGAAGAGGATATAACCCGATATCGAATCGTTGTATTGTTGAAATTTCAACCTCCTCTGACCAATTCACACAGGTAATATCAAGTCCTGCAATTTCCAAGTTGTTAGTACCCATTACCAATAACTTGAATGGATGTGTTTTATGCAGTTCAATAAGTACATCCTTTATCAAGAATAGATATTTTGCTGTGCTATGACTTCCACTCCAGCCTAAAATAAGCTTTTCTGAATTTGAGTACGAATTTACTATTTGATATTTATCAGTCTGAATAGTGGAAGAAATATCGGTAGTGTTTTTATTATGGGGTCTAACAAAATTGTCCAAATACGGTGTGCAAGTAATGATATGATTCGCTTTCTTCATTAAGTATATGGGCTTATTTTTCCCCTTCAACTTGGAAACCCATGAGTTCGCTTTGCTAGCATGACCTAGAAACACCAAATCATCAATGTCAAAAATTACTTTTCTGGCTAATTTGCAATACAACCATTCAAAAAATGGAGGTCCAAAAGGTGTGACCCAGAGAAATATATATGCAACATCATAGTTTCGCAATTGGAATAGAAATATAATTCGGTGGAAGTATCCCACAAGTGTCCAGAATACTTTTTCGAGTATGTTTCCATTTTGTGCTATTTTCCAGAAACGATAGGATTGAAATGGGTGGACATCGACTTGCCATCCATTTTCTCTCCAATTCGAAAAATACTGCTCGTATTTGAGCCGTTGACCAGGCGCAACACCTTCCGGGTGTGGGCAAATGATACTGATTTTTTTCATTATGCTTTTTGTCCTATTGCATGCCAGTATGGCTCATTGTTAGAAAAAACAATTTCTTTCAATCCAGCTGATGTCATCATCTCTGCAATCTCCTCACGAGAAAATCGTTGCTCCAAAGGCGTTCCAAATCGATCAAGCGCATCATTGAATATGATGTTGATGGAATGTGTTTTGTAATACGAAAGTGGAATCATGTTTGATACTGATTTCATCCCTAAAGCCTCTATAAGCTTGGACAAATATATAAGAGGCAAATAAATAAAACCTGCTATTACATTGCAAACCATTTTTTTGATAGATGAAGGTAACTTTGATACTATAAATCGTAACAAACTTGAAAGCCAGAAAATGAATTTGAAAATCAAACCTCTCTGTTCAAAATTGTAATATAAATAAACAAGAAAATACCCATCTGGTTTGAGCTTCTCCACACATTTTTTCATAGCGGCCTTCGTATCCGGAATATGATGTAAGACGCCTAGACTAAATACAAAATCAAATGTACTATCTGCGAATGGAATCGTATCCACACCTGCTTTGGAAATACGAACATTTGTGTTGTTTTGTAAGAGCTTAGCCGCTGAGTATACTGCCTTGCTCGGATCGATGGCTTCTACAGACTGCGCCTTTTTAGAAATATAACGGCTCCATCTACCAGTGCCACACCCGACGTCTAAAACAGTCTTTCCTTCTATCCATTCATCCTTGACGATATCAAAATACTGATCGCCGGCTTTTGTTATTTCCTCTTCGGAAAAATGATCAAATGCGGTCCATTCTTCTCCAAATGATTCGACAGTGGTCATATCAATATTCTCTCCAAGATCATCGAAAATATAGATTTCCTTTTGATCGATTGTTTCAATTGAGTGCTTTGTCGATATAAAATTAAGCATGTATCTTATTGGTTCAATTTTTATTACAAATCGTAAACTTACACAAAAGTAGAGTAGATCTTCAAATAGCTTTGAATACCTTTTTCAAGACCAAAGTAGCTTATAGCTCCATTTCGGATATTTTTGGGATCATAGGGCTTCTTTAGATGCTCCTCAATTGCTTGGCGATAACTTTTTGAATTAAATTCAGAGACAACAAGACCAGAATTATAATTCTGTACAATCTTGTCCGTATCTCCGACTCCTGCATTACATATTACAGGTATGCCCATCGCCATGATTTCACCTTGCTTAGTGGGACTGCTACTGATTTTGGAGTAAGTCGGTCTAATAAAAAATATCGATAACTCTGAAAGGGACAACAGCGTCGGAACTTCGGCTCGTTGTCCTGGTTGGATAATGATATGATTCTCGAGCCCTCGCTTTTGGGCAGCTTCTCGGATGCGATCGTGTTCATCATGAGTGATAAATAGAAATTTAGCATTACTTCTTGTTTTTAAAAATTCAACAAAAAAATCAAGCATTTCTTCCAACATGTACCACGTACCAATAGAACCAAGATAGGAGACGATACAGTCATTGGGTTGAATTTCTAGCTTTTGCCTCCATCGTTTAATTTTTTCTTCTAAGATGGTGTCTGGTTTGAATAAATCTGTGTCCGCACAACATGGTATGACATGGATATTGTCTTGAATACTCTTCATGTAATCCCAAGACTGAATTTCCGATTTTCCAGCATTTGTTAGACTGACAGAGACATCTGCGTTGAGGAAAAACTCTTTTTCTTTGCGTTTAAAAAATCGATAAATAAGACGATAAATCCATTTGTCTTGATTCCAGGCTCCAGCATCTACCTTTTCGTCCGCCCATAATCCCCTCATATCAAACAATAATCGAATACCATGCTTTTTTTTCAATTCTAAGCCGATTAAAGCGGAAATATAACCTCGACAGTGCACTATATCAAACGTTGTTTTTTCGTGCAATTTATTGGTAGCTTTTTGTATTTGATAAATATCCCAAATAGTAGAAAATATCGGAGGCGATTTGTGATACATCATTGGCTGCCAATCGATATTATTTTTTAGACAAATTTCTTCGATGACAGATTTGATTTTTTGAAATTTATCTGGTTTTTC
>CANHJR010000028.1 GCA_947461165.1 Saprospirales bacterium
CATCTGCCTTTACTCCTATTAATCCAAAAGATGTTCTATAAACTAAAACAGAAATGGGGTGTCAACGGTTTTAATTTAACCTTGATCTTGATAACTTTTGCCATTGGAGGAAGTATTTGTGGTCGATTGGCTAGATATCTCCTTGGGTTCTTCAATATAGAGGCTTGGAGTCTCTCATTTATCCTTTTATATGTCTTGTTAATGACACTGCTATGGCCAATATCTGTCATCTCTGTCAGTATCCTGACAGGACAGTTTCGTTTTTTCAAGAATTATCTTGCCAAGATTTTTAGAAGAATTTTCCGGAAGTAGACGAATTGATTGAAAAATCTATTTAAGTATCAGAAAAGTCTGTCTTTCAGATGTTGATGGTTTCATAGTCCAGAGTGAGTATTTCACAAACAAACACCCATCAATCCTAACCACCTAGGAAAAGTAAACCAATAGGATTACTAGAACGAAACTCAAAAATGCTTTTTATAAAATGCATTCATCGCTAGTACATGAGGAAAACTAACGCAAGAAATAAAAACATAGAATGCCGCAATCCAACGACTATCATGAAATTGTAATAAATTGATTTGCATTGAGATTAGGATAATAAAAAAAAGTGCTAAAGCGCCTAAGGTAAGAGGCACAGCCTTGATAAATAGAGCTTTGTTTTCTTGATAGATACCTCGTTTGAGATGTGACCATGCATAGAAGCTATGTTGACCTAGAAAATATAAGCCAAAGGAAGTAAGCAGTGGAAGATTGATGCTCAATGCAAGAACTGAAACACAGACCGACATGGCAATATTCCTGTGATATAATGCCATAGCAAATGCCATTACACTAAGAAAAAAAGCAATATACTCGCCTTGCTGATTATCAAAAGGGATCAATTGAACTTGCATATTGCCTAGAATCAAATTAGACTCGGTAACATGACCAAAAATTATAATTCCTAAAACAAGACCACCCCATAATAAATTCTTAAAATCATTTGTCTCTTGAGGATACCACTCTTTCATATCTGCTTGTCCAAAATGAAGAGCTGAAAACAGAATGAAAAATGAAAGTGAAATGCCTGGTAAAATCTTCCAAATAATGAAAAATGAAAAAAATGCAGCTAAATATTTTAGCACGTATTTGTAGCTAATCTGGCTATCGATTTGTCCTGATTCTAACAAATGATCGACTGCGCCATGAGGCACTCCAATGGAGAAGAACAGAATAAAGAAAACACTAAACTGTATGTGCAAGTATATTGACGGACAGGTATACTGAATAAAGCAGAACCCCAAAGTGAATACTAAGAGGATTATAGATCCTTTAATGGGTGATTGCTGTTCTATTGTTTTCAATTTTTCCTGTAGGATCTTACTAATTGTTTTCCTTATGTTATATTTAAAAAAAAAGGGGATTTATCTAAAGATAAAATCCCCTCGTCACTTATTACAGATTGTTATTAGTCTTCGCTTCTACTCAATACATAGATAACTAAACCAAAACCAATTTTGTTGATTGCATCTGCGATGTTATATACAATATCCATAGATTTTGCAGCCATAGCAGGATCTGCTACAAATGTAATACCGAACAAACCTCCAGGAGTTCCTAGAATGTATCCAACTGGGTAAATAGCCCAACCTACCAATACAAACCAAGCTAGTATTTTAGTTGCTTTAGCTACGTTTGGTCCTGCACTTTGTGCTAATTTTGAAACCTCGCCAAACCATATAAGATATACTATGTAGAAGTATGCAGCTCCAGAAATAACACCCCAAAGTACACTACTATCTCTATCAATAGTCTCTCCAAAGTATCCTGTTACAAGCATTACAATTGATGCAAAAATCAATTTCCACAACAAAGAAACTTTAGCTCCTGCTTTTCTGGTGATTAGATAAAACTCAACACACATCAAAGGCACTGTTAGAATCCAATCTACATATCTGAAGAAAGTTGGAGAATCTCCAGTCTCCAAATTATAACCACGCATGTAATAATAATGCACAGCAGCTATAAATGTGATGAGTCCTGAGACCAATACCGACGTTCGCCATTTTTCTTGAGTATTGTTTACCTCAAAGAAGAAAAATACGGAGGCAGCCATCATAGCCATCGTGCCGATAAAAAAGGTGAATGCGACATAATTGTCACTGGCAATTTTTAAATGTTCCATTTGTTTTTTTTTAATTTCCTACTCTAGTGGCTTTTCGGATTACGCCTTATTCTGCAAATTAGTTGTTCCTTGGGGATTTTCTTCTCAATTGATCGATAATCTTTTGAGAACTTCTAAATTGTAGACGCAAATCTAGAGTGATCTATATGAACGAAGGTATAATCAATATTAATAAATAAGGCAAATATTTTACAATAAATTGACTTAATATAAATTAACTATTTTAATTTTTTTTCGAAAAACCACCTCTGATTTTACTTAAGAATTCAGGCGTAATGCCAAGGTATGAGGCGATATGCGTGTTTGGTATTCTAGTTGATAGTTTTGGATATTCAATTAAAAACTGTTGATATCTATCCTCTGCCTTACTACTAATATTTTGAATAATTCTTCTTTCAAGCCTCATATAATCATCCTCGATGATTACCCTAAATATTGTATCAAACTTAGGGAATTTAGCAAATAATTCTAACAAATTGGACCTTTCAATTTGAAAAATAATTGTTGGCTCCATGGATTCAATATAAATTTGACTTTTGTTTTTAGAATGAAAGCTATGGAGATCGACTATCCATTCATTCTCAGTGGCAAATTTCAGGTTATTTTCTGTTCCTTGATCATTTATCGCATAGGATCTAGTGATTCCTTCCGAAATAAACGTATAATGATTACAGACATCATATTTCTGTAAAATAAAGTGGTTTTTTTTTATAGTTCTTCGCTCTAAGATTTTCTGTAGTTCATTCTTTTCAGAATCAGTTAGTTGAATATAACTATCAAAATACGCTATTAAATTATCCATAATAAAACTCATCAAGAAACATCAAATCACAAATATACTGAATTTTCAAACTCGCTTGCGTTTAGATTGTTTTCTACCTTTGTATTTCATTTATCTGAACCTGTTAAAGGGTTGAGCAGTCGTCTTCTTTTTTCACGACTTCAATTCCCAACTCTACCAGTTGATTATTGTCCACATAAGTGGGAGCATTCATCATCATATCCTTGCCATTGCTAGCTTTAGGGAAAGGTATGACATCGCGAATGGTATCTCCACCGAGCATCAACATGAGCCATCGGTCGATTCCAAAAGCACAGCCTCCATGCGGTGGCGCACCATATTGAAACGCATTGAGCATAAAACCAAATTTATCCGTTTTTTCCTCTTCAGAAAGTCCTAAGATTTTAAAAATTCTGTCTTGTAACTCCTTTTGATGAATTCGGATGCTGCCACTCAAGATTTCATTGCCGTTGATGACCAAGTCGTATAACTGACCACGGACGCGCATTGGATCAGATTCAAGATACTGGATATCGTCCTGATGTGGCATACAAAATGGATGGTGAACGAAATGAGTCTCACCGGTCTCCTCATCTTGTTCGAAAAGAGGGAAATCCATAACCCACAGAATACTCCATTTGTTCTCGTCTATCCATCCATTCTCCTTTGCTAATTTTAGTCTTAGATCCCCTAGTGACTTTTGAACCTTAGATGTTTTATCTGCAGCCAAAAAGGCCAAATCACCTTTGTTCATTCCTAGTTGTTTGCCCATTTCTTGGACCTGCTCCGAGGTATAAAACTTATCCACCGATGACTTCCACCCTTCTTCATTGTATCGAATCCAAACCAATCCTTGAAGACCTCTATTGGATTCTTTGACGAAATCTATTGCAGCATCAATTTGTTTTCTCGTATAGAAGGCGCCATTGGGAGCTACGATGCCTGAAACAATACCACCATTGGATATTGCCTGATTGAAAACAGGGAACTCCGAGTTGGGTATATGAGAAGAAATTTCGATTATTTTACAATCAAATCTCAAATCAGGTTTATCGCTACCATAAAATTTTATAGCATCAGCATAGATCATACGACTGATCTCTATATCATTGATACCCATCATTTCTTGATACACTTCCTTGACCAATCCTTCAAATGTGGTCAGAACATCTTCTTGCTCCACAAAACTCATTTCACAATCTAGCTGAGTAAACTCAGGCTGTCTATCACCTCTAAAATCCTCATCGCGAAAACATTTCACAATCTGATAATATCTATCTGCTCCAGAAACCATCAAAATTTGTTTCAAAATCTGAGGTGACTGCGGCAAGGCATAAAATGACCCATGCTGAATTCGACTTGGAACTAGAAAGTCTCTTGCGCCCTCCGGGGTCGATTTGATCAATATGGGTGTTTCAATTTCTAAGAAATCACGGCTATCCAGATATCTTCTCATGACTGAAAACAACTTTGCTCTTCCTACAAGTAGCTTGTTCATCTTAGGTCTTCTCAGATCCAAATATCGGTACTTTAGTCTTAACTCCTCACTACCATCCGTTTCATCTATGATCGTAAATGGTGGTATTTCGCTAGGATTGAGAATTGTCAATTCGACAGCTTTAATTTCAATTTCTCCCGTAGGATTATTCAAATTTTTGTTTTCACGCTCCCTGACCTCACCTTTTACTTGAATGACAAATTCTCGGTTCAATCCATGAGCCTCTTGGTATAGATTCTCATTCTCCTCCGTATTGAAAACCACCTGCGTGATTCCGTACCGATCTCTAAGATCAAGAAATGTCAATTTTCCAAAATCTCTCAAACTCTGAACCCAACCAGCTAGAGTAACCATTTCATTTTGATGCTTTAGCGAAAGTTCGCCACAAGTTCTACTGCGATACATATTGAGAATCCATTTTAAATGATCAGCGGTCAGTTCATTGTTGATTAGGTGAACTTATTGAAATGATTTTGTTGCCTTCATAGTGAACACAATACTTACCAAATTGCAAATCACCTGCCTGACTTCCGATTGTTTATTTATCAAATTTGAGGAAAGTAAGGGATTCGAACCCTTGATACGTTACCGTATACTCGCTTTCCAAGCGAGCCAATTCAACCACTCTTGCAACTTTCCAATTGGTTATATTTTCCTTTTTATAAAAAGGAATGCAAATATAGATATTCTCCCCAGAAATCGCTTAGTTCAAATCTGTTTTTCGAAGAAAAAACAGAAAAAAACCTAATCCTACCGTTATACAACTATCTGCGACATTGAATATGGCATTAAAAAATCGAAACGGCTGACCTCCTAGTGAAGGAACCCAATCAGGGTATATACTATCGATCAATGGAAAATAAAAGAAATCGACAACCTTACCTTGGAGCAAGCTACTATATCCTGTACCAAAAGGCACAAACTCTGCTAAATTAGGATTGTGATAGGAACTCACGGAAAAAATAGATCCATAAAAAACACCATCAATTACATTTCCTATAGCGCCAGCTAGAATAAGTGAAGTGGCAAAAAGAATGCCTTTGTGCTCACCTGCCTTGATTTTGAAGTAAAGAAAGAGTATAATTCCAATGGAAAATAATACTCTAAAAATCGATAGAACGTATTTTCCCATCTCGCCGCCATACTCTAAGCCAAATGCAACACCGGGGTTTTCTGTAAATGAAAGTCTAAACCAATTAGGAATAACCATTACTTCTTCTCCGAGATAAAAATGTGTTTTGACATAAATCTTGCTCGCTTGATCTATCATAATAAGGACCAAGGCCAAAATCCAAAAAACGATTCCGTTATTTCTATTTCTTGAGCACATCGACTATTTCTTACCCATTTTAGCTGCCATGCTCAACGTCGCGTGTGGAACAGCCATCAATCGCTTTTTGTCAATCAAATCGCCTGTGGCTCTGCAAATCCCATATGTTTTATTCTCTATTCTTATTAGAGCGTTCTCCAGATTTTGAATGAATTTTATCTGACGATTCGACATATTTGCTAGGTGCTCCTTGTCATTCGTATGACCACCATCTTCCATACCCGAAAACTTTATGTCATCATCGTTCATTTCGCTTTCTTTCATGGAATCTTGGTAGAATTTCAGCTCTTCACGTGCCTCTGCTATTTTGCCATTTATAAGCGTCTTAAACTCCTCCAACTCAGCATCACTGAATCTAGTTCTGCCAATTATTGGCAACTTGTATTCGTCATAATTTTCTTCCTCATGATCCGGATTGTGTTCTTGAATATACTGTTGTATCTTTTTTTGACGTGCAGCATCTTTTTGCGATTTTACGTCCTCCTTTTTTACGATTGGCTCTACTTTTTTATCTGTAGTTTTTTTTGTTGTTTTTGCCATAATTTTAGATTTTATTGATTTCTAGTTTTAATTTTATTTCATTTATCTCCATTTCTGCCATGTTGCTTTGCACATGCCCAGACCGGATTTCAGTGGCCAAAACCTCATTCATTATGTACGACTTGTAATCTAACAATACTTTTTCAAAAATAGTGTCAACGCCATAAGAAATTGCAATCTTATCTGTTACATTGAAACCATTGTCTTTGCGATAGTTCTGAACTTTATTGACAAACTCACGAGCAATACCTTCGTGAAGCAATTGCTCTGTTAGTGTAATATCGAGAGCTATGGTTTGCCCGTATTCACTAACTACCAAAAAGCCTGGCATATCTGACGTGGCTATTTCAATATCTTCTTCACTTAAGGTGTATGTATTTCCATTTGCAGTAAATTTCTGAGACTTTTGACGTTGAAACCCTGTAATCTGAGCCGAATCCATGGCTGCAATTTGGTTAGCAACGGCACTCATATCCTTTCCTAACTTCTTTCCTAGAGTTTTGAAGTTGGCCTTGGCAGATTTTACGAACAACCCAGAGTTCTCTCCGACATATTCAAATTCTTTGATATTCGTCTCAGACTTGACAATGTTTTCTATGGACTCATACTTTTCACACTGTTCGTCATTCAAAATTGGTATGATGACCTTTTGTAATGGTTGGCGAACCTTGATTTGCTCTTTTTTTCGTAAGGATAAAATCATGGAAGAAACATCTTGTGCTAACTCGATCCGTTCCTCGAGATTTTGATTGATAAGCCGAGCTTCGATAGGAGCCCAAGTCGTCAAATGGACAGATTCAAAACGCAAAGGTGTATTATTCTTGACAGCATCCTCGCGAACAGTCTCGGTCAGATTGCGATACATCCATTCTCCAAAAAATGGCGCGAATGGGCTCATCAATTGATTCACTGTCAAAAGACATTCATACAATGTCTCATAGGCTGCTTTCTTGTCTTCGCCGTCTCCTTGTTTCCAAAATCGGCGTCGGTTTAGACGAACATACCAGTTCGAAAGATTTCGATCGACAAAATTTTCTATCAATCTCGCAGCAACTGTAGGCTCATAATTTTCGAGCGCATCCGTTACTTCCTTTTTGAGGGTATTCAGCTTTGAAATAATCCATTGATCGATTTCTGGACGATCCAATGGCGGAGTCACATCCTGCTCATTGACCCTAAACTCATCAATATTGGCATAAAGGGTAAAGAATGAATAGGTGTTGTATATGGTTCCGAATAACTTCCGTTTGACCTCTTCAATCCCTTTGATGTCAAATTTCAAATTGTCCCAAGGCGATGAATTGGAAATAATATACCATCTTACCGCATCAGCTCCATAGGCATCCATACAATTGAATGGATCGACTACATTTCCTTTGCTTTTGGACATTTTCTCGCCTTTCACATCGAGGACAAGCCCATTGGATATGACATTTTTGTATGCTGGCTGATCAAATAAAATCGTGGAAATAACATGTAATGTATAGAACCAACCTCTCGTTTGATCAACACCCTCTGCGATGAAATCTGCAGGATAATTCTTTTTAAACTTTTCTTGATTGGCGAATGGATAATTCCACTGTGCGTATGGCATGGATCCACTATCGAACCAAACATCTATCACATCCTCTTCTCTTTTGAGAATCTGACCATGGTCAACCAAGGTGACAAAGTCGATAAATGGCTTATGAAAATCTCCTTTTCCTTGATCAAATTTATCAATGAATTTTAGATTTTCTGATAACTCCTCCGAAGAAAGAAGACCAGAATCGTTTGCTACCTTTATTTTGTCAAACAAATCTTGTTTGCCGCTCACACAGATGACCACATCCTTCGAAGAATTGGTCCAAATTGGTAGTGGAATCCCCCAGAATCTACTTCGTGTCAGATTCCAATCCTGAATATTTTCGAGCCATTGACCAAATCGTCCACTTCCTGTACTCTCTGGCTTCCAGTTGATTTTTTTATTATTGGCTATCAATTTGTCCTTGATCTTGGTGGTACTGATAAACCAGCTGTCAAGTGGATAATACAATATCGGCTTTCCAGTTCGCCAGCAATGAGGATAGCTATGCACGTATTTTTGCACGTTGAAAGCCTGCCCTTTGGTTTTGAGATCTATGGCAATGTCGACATCTGGATTTTTATATCCTTCTTCATTACGATAGTCTTTGACAAATCGTCCTGCCAGATAGCCCATTCCATCGATAAACTTTCCTTCACTATCGACCATGGTCAATTCTCCAATTCCATTTTCTTGTGCCACCTTTCGGTCATCAGCTCCAAAAGAAGGTGCAATATGCACAATTCCTGTGCCATCTGTTGTCGTCACAAATGCTCCTGATATCACCTTGAAAGCCTGACCTTCGATAGATTCTCTTGAATTCGCTTCAAATGACAATAATTGATGGTATTCTAGTCCTACCAAGTTCTCCCCTTGGCATTCGCCTAAAACAATAAAAGGTATATTCTTCTCATCATATATCAACTCATTGGGTGTCGATTTTTCATTTTCAGGTTTCATCCATTTTCCAAGCAAATCTTTGGCAAGAATGACCGTTTGCGGTTCCTTGGTATAGGGATTAAATGTTTGAATAAGCGCATATCGAATCTTTGGCCCGACACAAAGAGCCGTATTCGAAGGCAACGTCCAAGGCGTTGTGGTCCAAGCGAGTATATAGACCTTCTCTATTTGTGATTGAAACGCGTTATTGAGCTTTGTCATTGATTCCGGCTTCACTGCAAAGCAGGCTACTGCGGAGGTATCTGTGACGTCTTGATATGAACCAGGCATATTGACCTCATGCGAACTCAGTCCTGTGCCAGCTGCTGGCGAATATGGCTGAATGGTAAGACCTTTGTACATAAGATCCTTCTCATATACTTGATTTATAATATTCCAGACAGACTCAATATATTCGTTTTCAAAGGTAATGTAGGGATCATCTAAATCCAACCAATACCCCATTTGGGTGGTTACCGCATCCCATTTTTCTTTATATAGAAATACTGTTTCTCGACATTTCTTATTGTAATCATCTATAGATATTTTGACACCAATATCATCCTTGGTGATACCCAGATCTTTTTCTACTTTGAGCTCTATGGGCAGTCCATGAGTATCCCATCCTCCCTTTC
>CANHJR010000029.1 GCA_947461165.1 Saprospirales bacterium
ATAGCCATAGGTTGGATCAGATGCCCCATAGATGTTTCTATTTGCCAGTTCTTGAATGTCACTTGCAGAAACCGACCCAATATTGTCTTCAAAAATTGCAGGATCTGCATACTGGCTGCTGACATCATCAAGATAGTCTGTGGATGTAAAACTATATGTCATGTCAATACCTAAGGAAAAATTACGATCTGGATCATAAAACTGAATACCTAATGATAGCGGAAAAACTGGCTGGACACGATTGTATTTCGCACCATAGCCTGAGCGGCCTTGTCCTTCGGTTCCAATCGGTTGCAATTCTATTTCTCTACCACGAAGGGTTGTTTTTGGGTTAAATTGAAAAATGCCAAGTCCAAGTCCAATATAAGGTGACTGAAGCCATTGGGAAGAATTCCATCTTTCGTATGTTCGCCATGGCTCAAATCTGCAATCTATGGTGGTGGAATAAATGTCGGTATAAAAGTTTAAATTTCGAACTCTTCTATAAAAACCTGCCTCTGCCGTTGAATTACCTTTGCTATTATTATCATTACCTGTAAGTTTCGCATATGTATATCCAAATCCAAAACTAAAGTAATCATTGACGTAGCCTCTGTATGATAGCGTAAGTGATGGTCGGTATGTATTCCAATCGGCAGCCTCGCTAAAAAGACTGAGTGGTCCAAGCGAAGAATTTTTGGAATTGAGGTCGCCATAATAATAAGCAGCTCCCAATCCTATCGATAACTCGTGCTGCTGAGCTAAAAGCACTTGGGACAGCGTCATTAGAAAAAATAATACTTTTTTCATATTATGATAATAAATCAGGAAAAAAACAAATCGCGTTAAAAATATTACTTTTTTTTAAACCTTGTTAGATAAACTGGCCTGTGTAGCTATCTTTTACTTGCTTGATGCCTGAAACCGGTCCTTGATACAATAGTTGGCCTCCTCCTGAACCTCCTTCTGGTCCAAGATCAATAATATAATCAGCATTGCGCAAAATATCCATATTGTGTTCTATCACAATAATGCTATGTCCTGCAAGAATCAATCGTTCCATGGCATGTAATAATTTTTGAACATCATAAAAGTGAAGCCCTGTGGTGGGCTCATCAAAAATGAATAGCGTTTTGGTGTTGCTTGCAGATTTGTGTAAGTAACTGGCAAGTTTTACTCGCTGTGCCTCCCCACCACTAAGTGTTGAGCTTGATTGGCCTAATTTTACATAACCGAGCCCGATTTCATCAAGAGGCTTGATTCGATCAATAATATTCTTTTGGTCTTGGAAAAAAACAACCGCATCTTCAATGGTCATTTCTAAGATATCGTAAATTGATTTTTCTCTAAAGGTCACATCTAAAACGTGTGATTGATACCGAAACCCTCGACATTCCTCACATGTCAGTTCTACATCGGCAAGAAATTGCATAGAAACGACCTGAACACCTTCTCCTTTGCACGTCTCACAGCGACCTCCGACAACGTTAAACGAAAAGTCTTTCGCTTGCAGAAGCAATGTTTTTGCCATCGGTTGCCCAGCAAATAAATCACGAATGGCATCAAATGCTTTGACATACGTTACAGGATTGCTTCTGCTATTTCTTCCAAGAGGATTTTGATCAATTAATTCAATTTGTTGTATCGATTGTATGTCACCCGTTATGTCACTATGAAGTCCTGGTTTATCGGATGGGTTTCCCAATTTAAGCATCAAAGCAGGATATAATATATTCTTTATCAAGGTTGTTTTACCACTTCCTGATACGCCTGACACCCCTACAATAGCCTCAAGTGGGATTTTGACGTCAATATCTTTCAAATTGTGCTGTGATGCACCTTTGATTTCTATAAATTTTCTAAAAACGTTGTTTTCTGTGCGACGAGTTACTTTTAACTTTTCGGTTAAATATTGCGTAGTTAGACTTTCTTCTGTTGCAATTAATTTGTCAAATTCTCCTTGATAGACTATTTCTCCACCATGGATTCCAGCCTTTGGTCCGATGTCAATGATATAATCACAAGATCGTATAATGTCTTCTTCATGTTCGACAATGACCACGGTATTATTGAGGTCGCGAAGTTTTCGGAGTACTGCTATTAGTTTGTTGGTGTCACGAGGATGTAGTCCGACAGAAGGCTCATCGAGGATGTAAAGAGAGTCTGTCAAGTTGCTTCCTAGGGTTCGTGTGAGATTGATTCGCTGAACTTCGCCACCACTTAAGGAATTTGCCAGCCGGTCAAGTGAGAGATATCCCAATCCTACATCAATCATATATCCAATCCTATGATTGATTTCAAGCAGGATTCGCTTTGTTATTTCTTGTTGCTCAGCAGTTAACGATATGGATTTAAAAAAGGCATCTAATTCCCATATGGATGATTGAAGCAGCTTCGGCAGGGGTGTGTTGTTGATCAGAACATAAGAGGCGTCTTTTCTTATTCTACTTCCATGGCAATCTCGGCATTTTGTCTTGCCTCGAAATCTAGAGTACATAATTCTATATTCTATCTTGTACAGATTTTCTTCCACCATTCCAAAGAAGTCACGAATTCCTTTCGTTGATTTATTCCCTTCCCACAAAAGCTGTTTTTCCTGATCTGTCAGCAAATAGTATGGCCTATGAATAGGAAATCCATTTTTCTCTGCTTTGCTTATGAATGCTTTTCGATACTCTTGCATTTTTGGACCCTTCCAAGGAGCCACCATCTCCTCAAATAACGTTCTTGTTTTATCTGGAATGACTAAGTCTTCATCAATTCCTAGAACATTCCCCATGCCTTCACAAGTCTTGCATGCACCATAAGAATTATTGAAATTAAAAAACTGAGGTGTTGGTTGCTCAAAGGTCATCCCGTCGGCCTCAAATCGATGATTGAACGATTTTATATTGTTGGAATCAAGATGATAGACAATACATTCCTGGTGGTTCTCTCCAAATGCAGTGTGAGTGCTATCGGCAATAGTGTTATAAAATTCTTCGCTTGGATCATTGTTTTGGATCATCGTCACACGTTGAATGACAACATAAATATTTTTATCCTTGGTTATGGTTGTATTTGTGAGCTCATCATCTACTTTCAAAAATTGTCCGTCAACATAGAGTCTTGAAAATCCTTTGGAGATCAGGATGTTTAATGCGATTTCAATTGTAGATTCAATAAGAAGTTTATAACCAATGAAGAATTTTTGACCTTCAAGTTGTTTGCGAAAATATTCTTTGACATCAGAGATTTCATCTTTCTGAACCTTGGTATTCGATATCG
Source organism: Saprospirales bacterium (assembly GCA_947461165.1). GTDB lineage: Bacteria > Bacteroidota > Bacteroidia > Chitinophagales > JADJOU01 > CHPMRC01. Next base: position 3,247 of record CANHJR010000029.1, read on the forward strand.
GGGAATAGGTCTCACCGGCACGAGCATAGAGTAGCCTTAAATAATCATACATCTCAGTCATTGTTCCTACAGTAGAGCGACTCGTGGCTCCTGACACTTTTTGTTCAATAGCGATGGCTGGACATAGGCCTTTGATATATTCTACATCTGGTTTATTCATCCTCTGTAGAAACTGTCTAGCATATGAAGAAAGGCTTTCGATGTATTTTCGTTGCCCCTCTGCATACAAGGTGTCTATGGTCAAGGAAGATTTTCCTGAGCCTGAAACTCCTGTTACAACGACTAGTTTTTTACGCGGGATATGGACATCTATGTTTTTGAGATTGTGGGTTTTAGCGCCTTTGATAAAGATGTCTTGCATTGATTATTCTATCTGAAAATTGAATCTACAAATGTACATCAATTTTCTCATTCAACAGGGTTCGAACAAAAAATAATCTAAAGATAACTCTTCTAGAATGCAAAAAGATCTATGAAGTAATTATTCCACTATGACTCCTATTCTTGATCTGATCCAAGCGCTTTCATGGGGGTAATAAATCACTCCGCCTAACTGGGTTTCATCTTCATTAGGAACGTATCCATTTCGATTTTAGTATATCAGATACATTTGCCTTGCTTTATTCAAGATACTGACATCTCTTTGACTGCTCTCAATATTCGCTCCTCGCGTTCATTCATTTTTTTGCCTCTTCTTTCGAATACAATCCTAGCCGTTTCTAGCGCTTTTTCGATATCAAATGCTCTTATTTTTTCATTGATACTCCACGAAAAGGAAGGTATGTGCTTACTAGGAAATCCACTTCCTACGATATTGGCACTAACTCCGACGACCGTGCCGGTATTGAACATGGTATTGATCCCAACCTTGGAGTGATCGCCCATGATGAGTCCGCAGAATAGCTGATCGGTCGAGATCGCCTTGCCTTCAGTATAATTGAAAATCTCAACGGGAGAATAATTGTTCTTCAAATTAGACGAATTGGTGTCTGCTCCAAGATTGCACCATTCACCGATCACTGCGTTGCCGATATAGCCATCGTGAGCCTTATTGGAATTGGCAAATAAAATCGAATTCGTGACTTCTCCGCCTACCTTACATCCTGGCCCGAACGTTGTAGCGCCATATATCTTTGCTCCCATTTTGACTTGAGCATTTTCACCAAGTGCAAATGGCCCTCGAATCATTGATCCTTCCATGATTTCAGCCCCAGCAGCAATATAAATGGGTCCCGTTTCCGAATTGAGGATGGCACAGCTCGCCTTGGCGCCTGCTTCCAAAAACACATCGTTTCCGATGACACGATTGGTATCCGATATGGCCGCGGAGGTTCTTCCTGCCGTCAAAAGCTTATAATCCTTACGAATTTCCTCATCATTGTACAAGAAAAAATGCCACGGATAATCAATAAATTTGATCGGATCGGAGCACTCAACTTTGTTGGAAAGAACGAAAGCATTTCGATAAGCAATGACTCTATCGCCAAATACCAAACACTGATCTTTTTTCAGGGATTTTATTTCTTGAGCTATCGATGCCGTAGGCAGCGCATTGGATACAATATGGAGCTCCCCAGAAACATCTCCATCGGCCAAATAATCCTCACTGTACTTGATTTGCGATTCCTCAGATAGGTATTTCTCCCATTTTTCTTGAATGGTCAGGATTCCAATTCTGCACTCTGCGATGCTTCTGGTAAATGTCAGTGGCAATAAATTTTTCCAATGAATTAGTTCATCATACAATATCATAGTGTCGGCTTTTAGTCTTCGTCCTTGTCTTTTTTATTCAAATCTGTCAAAAAATCATCGACCTCTTTCTGACGCTTTTTTGAAGTTTCATCATCCAATTTCTTTAATTCCGTATTCAAGGCATTGAGCGCATACTTGCCACTAAATTTTTCTGTTTCTTTGGAGCTTGAAGCCAATTTTTTGAAGCTTTCGACGCGAGGTAGATAAACTTCATCGCTCATAGTGGTGATAAATCGACCTAAATGAGAATAGATGGCTAATAATTTGTATCCTGATGCGTGATCTATCGCTTGAGAAAACAAAGGAAGAAGAGTCGTATCTTTCGTTTTGGATATGATGGAGAATGAAGCGCTCAAAATATTATAGGAATTTGAGAAGATCATTTTCTTGGCTCTTTCTAATGCTCCTGATGAATCGATTTTGGCATAGATTCTAAATGCATTTTCTTCTACCAAATAGCTAGAGTCTTCCATCGCTTTTATAAATAACTCCTTGTAGTCTTCCAATGATATGTTCGCGCCGAGTTTCTCAATCGCGTCGGCTCGATTGGCTCCACGCTTGTCGTTTTCTGCTATCTCTATGAGCTTTTTATTCCATTTTGGCGACTTTGAAAGCCATTCCTCGTCTATTAGGTCGATCGCTAGACCGCGAATTCTGGGCTTATCAGACGACAACGACTCATAAACAGCATCCCGAACTTCTTCTTTCGATTTTTTTTGTCCTAGTTTGCGCATTGCGGCGGCTTGGTCGAGATATTGATCTGAGTTTTTGAGAATGAATATCCATTCATCGATGGTCTTTGTTTCTGCTTTATATCCAACCAGTGCATTTTCACCGTCAGGAATTATCCCTTGAAATCCTTTGGCAATAAATTGAAACGAATCTTTTCGTTTATTGAACAGAATTCGAGAACTTGATATCCCAGAATCTGAAAGTATTTTGACATCCAAGGGCAAACGATAGATGAACCCAGTATCAAAGTTGTGTTTTTGAACTAAATGTAAGGTAATGGTATCATTTTTTACGAGATAGCTTGTTGTCAACGTAGGATGTCCTCCTTTTAGATACCATTGATCAAAAAACCATCGCAGATCTTCACCCGTGATTTCCTCCATCACAGTGCGAAGATCATGATATTCTGCGGTTTTGTATGCAAACCTTGTCAGATACAATTTCAATCCTGCAAAAAACGCCTCATCACCAATGTATTTGCGGAGCATATGAAGAATTTTACCGCCTTTCTGATAGGTAATGACATCAAACATATCATCTGGTTTTCCATAATCGTATCGAATCAAGGATTCGCGTTTTCTAGAAGATGAAGCCATATATCCTCCAAGGTCTCTGTACCAATATGCTTGAGCCTCATCCATCCCATATTTATATTCATGCCATAAATATTCAGAATAGTTGGCAAAGGATTCATTTAAGGTCAAATGTGCCCAATCCTTACACGTACAAAGATCACCAAACCAGTGATGAAATAGCTCGTGGGCAATTGTCTCGTCATCATTGTCATCTACTAATTCTCGCATATCCTTCTGAAACATCGTATTGAAGGTAACGGCAGAGGTATTCTCCATAGCACCAGAAACGAAATCGTGAACGATGACTTGACTGTATTTATCCCAAGGGAAATCAACACCCAGTTTCTTGGAAAAGAATGCTATCATCTCGGGCGTTCTACCAAAAATAGGTCGAGCCATAGACTCATACTTAGGCTCCATATAGTATGAAACTTCCTTGTTTCTCCATTTGTCTTTGACAATTTTAAAATTGCCGATGACAAGAACAGATAGATAGACTGAATGTGGTAGTTTTTGTTCCCAAACATCCGTTTTTGTGCCATCTGGATTTTGTTTGGTGCTAGTCATTTTTCCATTGGCGAGTGACACTAAGTTTTTGTCATATGTTACAGCTATTCGCTGGGAATGCTTTTGTGATGGATGATCAAGCGTCGGGAACCAGGCACTATTGGCTTCGGTTTCGCCTTGTGTCCATAGATGCATATCCACTCCTTTATTCTCCTGATTTGTATTGATAAAATACATGCCTTTCTCATCAGAAATTGCTTTGCCAGCAAACGTGACAACACTATCTGGATTGGCGATATAGTGAATGACAAGCCTCAAAGTATCCTTTCGATGGTAGGTTTTGCCTAACTGTATGGTCAATTTTCTGCGATCATAGTCATAATTCAAGGGCAAGATTTGCTTGCCTTGTATGCAAGCCACCTTGGACAAATTAAAACTTTTGGCATCCAAGGTAATTTTGCTCTGGCTATAAAAATGCGGAACCAATGAAAGAACTGCTTCGCCCTTCAGCTGGTGATTCTCCCAGATTGGTTGCAATTTTAGATCTGTGTGAATGAGATCAAAATATTTGGTCGGAACATATTTTTGGACACTTGAATCAGTTCCTGCAATTGCTGGCTGAATCAAAACAGCTGCAAAAATGATTACAAATAGAAATTTCATCAGGGGGAGCTTTTTTTGGAATGATGAACAAATGTACAAGTATCTAGAATTTGGACTGAAAAAAATTATTTGATTACTAGGATACCGTTTCCCAGACTTTGGTGCCCTCACTACAATTCTGACAAATATCAATTTCTGATCTTGATTTTAGAATTTTTGATCTAAAGTTCTTGTATTTTTCATTGTTCCAAATTTCTGAAATTGTTTCTTTCTGAAGATTTCCCATGGCATATTTCGCATCTTTGTCAAAACAACAAGGGATCATTTGTCCATCCCAAGTGCTCACTGCCGAATGCCACATTTTCCAACATTGATTCTTCAACTCACTTTTGATCTTCCATTTTCCATTTGGCATTTGTTTATACCGAGAATATTTTTCTATTGTTGGAATGAGTGAATTTCCATTTTCAAAATCATAAACCTGCGCTGTTTTCAAAACCAGTTGATCTACTCCAAGACTTGCAGCCAACTTCTCTACCTCTGATATTTGTACTTCGTTAGGTTTTACGACTAGCATTTGAAATACAATTTCTGGGTGTGAGGACTTCAATCTTCGCTTGGCTTCAACCATGTTTTTTGTACCTTCTATTACTTTTTCAAGATTCCCTCCGATGCGATATTGCTCATAAACTTCCTGGGTAGATCCATCAATTGAAATAAGTATTCTATCCAATCCAGATTGAACGACTTCTTCGGCTTTTCTTGGGGTCAAATAGTGCCCATTGGTGCTCGTGATGGTATACATATGGCGATCGTGAGCCATCCGAATCATTTCAATGAAATCCTTGTGAATAAAGGGTTCTCCTTGAAAATACAAATACAATATCAATAAATGGTCTTTGGACTCCTCTAAAATCTTTTGATACAGAGATAGGCTAGCATTCCCTGTTTCTCGTGTGAATGACTTGAGTCCGCTTGGACATTCTGGACATCCTAGATTGCAGGTAGTTGTTGGTTCAAAACTTAAGGTAAATGGGAGATGGTTGATGTATGAAATTCCTAGAAATCTTGACAAATAAAACGAAACAAAGGTTTTGAAGAGATTTATTGTTTTTCGAAATGTTGCAATTTTTACAAACCGAAGTAGCTCATGTCGCGAGATCAAAAGAATATCATATTTAGATTACTTTGAAATCAACATTCTTAATCCAAAAAAGGCTATCAGACTCGGTTCTTATCTGAATATTTTCTGCCACTTGATCTACGATCTCAACTTTTTCGCCTAGTTTTATTGTCTTTGAAGCTCCTTGAAGAGTCATGGTGCTGTATCCTGAGGCTTGCGAATTGGTGATAATTCCCGTCGACATTTCATGCTGAAAGGAAGAACGTACATACATCATCATGGTCAATAATATGCAAACGCCAATTAAGCTATATATAAGAGTCTGTATATTCTGGATAGGACGAAACCTCCTAATAGTTATAGCGACAAGGATACACCAGGCTGTTAGGATAATGAGATACTGATATGTTACCGTTTGAAAACAATAGACAACCTTTTTTAGAAAATCATTGGTTATGAATTCTTTGTTGTTCGTTCCTAATCCTAGTTTGGCGCGAGATACCAAAATATTGAAATGCACATCTTCCTGATTGAAATCTTCTTTTAGGGATTTTTCATAGCATACAATAGCTTTTGAATAATCCTGCATCTGAAATAAGCAGTTTCCCATATTGAATAAGATCTGGGCGTTATTCGAACCTGGTTTTTTGAGCTCCTTTGTCCAAAAATCCAAAGAAATTTCATACTGTTTAGCTGTATAAGCCTTCGTGGCTTCTCGCAGATTTGCATTCAATTGCAGTGCAAGCAAAACCATCATTATTCCTATGGCAAAACGGTATCTCGCGTTCATTCTATGACAATTGTTTATCAAGTTCAGACAATTCTATTAAGCTTCGTTCATACAGGTCCTGC
>CANHJR010000030.1 GCA_947461165.1 Saprospirales bacterium
GTGCTGAAAAAGAAGGTATTTTGACAATGGATATTTCCGTATCCAAGGAAATGGCTGTCGAAGCATTGGATCAAGTGTTTCGAAAAAACAGAACAGCCTCTGCCGAACAAGTGTCATTGAGCATCGAGGATGGATATACTAGACTTCTTAAGCCTCAAATTGAGACAGAATTTAGACTTTCGAGTAAACTGAAGGCCGATGAAGAAGCTATTGCCGTTTTTACGGAGAACCTTCGACAACTATTGCTGAGCTCGCCACTTGGGTCAAAAAGAATATTGGCAATCGATCCTGGGTATAGAACTGGTTGCAAGGTGGTATGCCTCGACGAGTTCGGTAATTTTTTGCATTACGAAACGATTTTTCCCCACGCACCTCAAGGCCAATGGCATGAAGCGAAAGCCGCTATTCGCTTTTTAGCTGCGAAATACAGTATCGAAGCCATTGGATATGGCAATGGTACCGCAAGCAAAGAAACAGAATCCTTGGTTCGAAGTATTGAATTCGATGATCCAATTTCGATATTTATGGTCAGCGAAAGTGGTGCTTCGATATACTCTGCTAGTGATGTGGCAAGAGAAGAATTTCCCGACCAAGATGTTACTGTCAGAGGAGCGATAAGCATAGGTCGGCGACTTCTCGATCCGCTCAGCGAATTGGTAAAGGTAGATCCAAAAAGTATAGGAGTCGGCCAGTATCAGCACGACGTCAACCAGATAAAACTGAAGACTTCTTTGGATGCCACGGTAGAAAGTTGCGTCAATTTCGTGGGTGTTGATCTCAATAGCGCAAGTAAACATTTACTGACTTACGTTTCTGGTTTGTCCAATTCGACAGCCTACAAAATCGTAGAATATCGCAAACAAAACGGCCCTTTTCAATCAAGATTAGAACTGAAAAAAGTGCCTCTTCTTGGAGCAAAGGCATTCGAGCAATGCGCTGGCTTTCTCAAAATTTCTGATGCTAAGAATCCATTGGACAATTCTTCTGTGCATCCAGAGGCTTATTCCGTAGTAGAAAAAATGGCTAAAGATCAAGGAATCAATGTACAAGACTTAATTCAAAATGCAGAAGCTCGTAAGCGCATCAAATTAAGCAATTACGTAACAGAGACAATCGGTATGTATACTCTTACTGATATTTTGAAAGAGCTAGATAAGCCGGGACGAGATCCAAGGTCACCTATCGAAGAATTCCGATTTGCTGATGGTATCAAAACCATTGATGATCTCAAAGAAGGAATGACCGTGCCAGGAATTATAACGAATATCACCAAATTTGGAGCATTTGTCAATATCGGTGTCAAGCAAGATGGTATGGTTCACGTCTCTCAAATGAGCAATTCTTTTGTTCGTGACCCAAATGAAGTAGTCAAACTAGGCCAAACTGTTCAGGTTACAATCACAGAGGTCGATATCTCTCGAAATCGCGTTGCCTTGTCTATGAAGGACAATTCTCAAAGAAAAGACAAGCCCAACAACAATTATAAAACAAATACAACGAATATAAAATCAGATAATTACGACACTGATCTTCAACTCAAATTGAAGGCCTTAGGCGATAAGTTCAGCTGATATTATTTGCTGCTTAAAATCCAATTTTTATACAATCTGATTTCATTAAAATCAAATTTGTTTTGGGTAAGAACCCGCAAGTCTGTAATCAAATCCTCCTCGCGAATTTTTGGCAATAGCTTCTTCAATTCACTCAGTTGATTTTCAGTTAGAATTTCATTGATTTCAATGGCACCGGCCTCCACAAATTTAGCAAGATGTCCAAAAATGGTTCCTCTTGTCAGTTTTCTAATTTCTGCGACTTTATCAATATCCTTGTGCTCCTTCCATAAGTCAAAGGAAATAATATGTGTCGGTTTTTTCTCTCCTTTCGACTCTTTTTTTACCTTAGATCGTGGTTTTGAATCGAATGGATTGACCAAAGATTTAAGGTCCACAGAATTTCTCTCCTTGATCTCATCCATCAGCCTTCGCTTCATGTTTTCCAACTCTTTCGTGCCTAATGTTTCCTTATTGAGCGGATTTCCTGCTTTTATGGCAAGAACCGTCTTATTTGTTTTCACTAGGATTCTTAAGTTATTCATTATATGGCTTTCCAGCTCATAGATGTCATTTTCAAACTCCTTGACCCGTTTTTCATATGATAACTCCGCAAGTTTTTCCAAAACAGACTTTTCAATGCCAGACCAATGTTCATAAAAATAAACATATGATTTTTCTATTCTATCGACGAGATGTTCAAAATCAGTATCAGATCCTCCGAGAATTGTTTGCAAGCTCGCTTGAAACTTTCTTGATACATCGTGAAGCTCCTGTATTTTGGAAAACGTAGATTGCAGCCAGTTTTTATGCTTACCAACGATGGATAAATCGCCAGCAATTTGAATTTCACTTTTCATTCTGTTCGTCCATCGAATGGATTCACGATAGTCATAGCATCGCAAGCAAGTCTCGTGGATGAAATCGCGAGAGTAGTTGTCCATATTAGATGCTATGGTCTCTTCGCTCACTTTGTTTTTGCTGTAATCCACTATTTGTGATTCGGGAGCAATGTTTCGATTTTGCAAAGGAGCCAACAATTTGAGTCCTTGAAGGTTTGTCAGTCTTGACAGTGCCACATATGCTTGTCCTGGTGCAAACACTTGAGAAATATCTATCGCAGCTTTTTCAAAAGTAAGTCCCTGGCTCTTATGAACAGTAATAGCCCAAGCCAAACGAAGTGGAAACTGTGTATAGGTACCAAGAATTTCCTCTTCGATTTCTTGAGTCATTGGATTGACCTTGTATCGAATATTGTCCCAGCTATGCTCGTCCACAGTGATTCGCATTCCATCTTCCTCACATTCTACAACAATTTCGTCTTCATCTAGCCTTTTTACAATTCCAATCTTTCCATTGTAATAACGCTTTTCCATGCTCAAATCGTTCTTGACAAACATGACCTGAGCACCAACCTTGAGTTTGATTTGCTTTTCTATTGGGAATATATGCTCTGGAAAATCGTCTACTATTTTGGCATCAAAAACCATGTCGCGACCTCGCAATTCTTCCAAAGCTGCTTGGTTGATTCGATCAGCTTGTTGATTGTGCGTCGTAAGAATTATATAGCCAGGATTCTGTCGGACATCAAAATCAAAATCAACATATCGGTCCAATTTGTCGCGACATTCGTCATCCATTTTGCTTTCGCGTAGTTGAGCCAAAAGGTCTATAAATTCAATATCCGTTTGACGATATATCTTTGTGAGCTCTATATAAATAGGTTGTTCATATTCAAGTACTTTCGAGTCAAAGAAAAACTTACTTCGATAGTATTGACTCAATACATCCCATTCTTGATTTTTGACAATTGGCGGCAATTGCATAAGATCCCCAATAAACAAGACTTGAACACCTCCAAAAGGTTTTGAATTGTTTCTCACAGATTGAAGCATAGCGTTCATCGCATCTAACGTGTCAGGTCTCAGCATACTCACCTCATCTACAATCAACAATTCCAAACTCTGGATCAATGCTCGCTTGGACGCCTGCATTTTGAAATGTCGAGTGATTGTTTTCTTGGTTTCAAAATGCGTACCATCACTGGAACCATTGAAATAATCTACCGGTAAAAACCCATGAAACGGCAACTGAAACATAGAATGAATCGTCACACCACCCGCATTCATAGCGGCGACACCTGTTGGTGCTACAATCACATAATTTTTATGGGTAGTTGCAACAATTTTTTTTAGCAGCGTTGTTTTGCCCGTCCCTGCTTTTCCAGTGAGAAATATATTTTGATTGGTCTGATTGACCAGCTGCAAGATGTGATCTGGATTCAAAATTATAGGTAATTCAAAATAGCCTCAGGTTTTATCATAAGATGTGATTCATGGAATACCACTTTACCATTTTTTATAATAAGCAGTTGCGGTGACTCGTGCTGAATACTCCATTTCTCAGCCACATAATTAGAAATTGGACGCTGCTCTATCACTGGAAGATAGTATAGATCTGCTTGTTCCGCCTGAAGAGGATATTGCTCCTGCATTTTTTCAAATGCAATTCTAGAAATAGGACAAGTTGTGCTGTGTTTGAAAATAAGTTGAAGCTTATGCTCAGAATCAATACTGATTTGATCGATATCAGAGACCTCGTTTAGATTTTGAAAATGTACCATATCGTTAGTTAAATAATATTTCTGTTGAAAGATTTAGCTTTGTGTACATCAACTCGTCTTGGCTTAGGAAATCGATTTTTGATCTTATCATTTGATAAATCTCTTGATTTCTTGGACTGGTTTGAAGTGGTTTTCTGAATTCTAAGGCTTGACATGCTGTTAATGCCTCGATTCCCAAAATGCGTTCCACATTCTCCACAATTTTAAGACATTTTGTTGCTGCATTGGCGCCCATACTGACATGGTCTTCTTGTCCATTGCTGGATACAATGCTATCAATTGAGGCTGGTGTAGCATATTGCTTATTTTGAGACGCTATCGAGGCAGCGGTATATTGAGCAATCATAAATCCTGAATTCAATCCTGGGTTCGCAACCAAATATGCTGGCAATCCACGTTGTCCTGTCATCATTAGGTAAACCCTTCGTTCACTAATACTTCCCCATTCTGATAGCGCAATACTCAAAAAATCCAAGGGTAACGCCAAGGGTTGAGCGTGAAAATTTCCTGCAGATATGATTCGATCTTCTTCTACAAAAACGTTCGGGTTATCGGTTACGGAATTTATTTCCGTTTCAATCACTCCAATAAAATAATCCAACGCATCAGAACTAGCACCATGAACTTGAGGAATACATCGAAATGAATATGGATCTTGTACGTGTATTTTCTCTTGGTTGATAATTTCGCTGCCCTTCATCAATTCGCAAATATGTGCAGATGTCTGTATGTGTCCTTTGTGTTTTCGAACACTTCCTATTAGTGGATCAAACGGTTCAATCCTTCCATCGTAACCGTCAAGAGACAAAGAAGCGATCTCGTTCGCCCGAGTTCTAATTTTACAAGCTTTCAAAGCAATGTAAACAGAATACCCAAGAATAAACTGCGTTCCATTGAGAAGTGCCAAGCCTTCCTTGGATTGAAGGGCTATCGGTTGCCAGTTGTTTTGCTTCATAGCCTCGATGGAAGACATTCGAACGCCTTTGAAATATACTTCGCCAAGTCCCAACAATGGCAGTGATAAATGGGCCAAAGGCGCCAGATCTCCGCTTGCACCCAAGGAACCTTGAGTAAACATCACGGGAATCACATCTACATTATACATATCAATGAGGCGCTGCACGACGTCTACCGAAACACCAGAATGTCCATACGAAAGGGACTGAATCTTGAGCAATAGAATAATTCTAGCAATAGCTATCGGAACCAAGTCCCCCATACCGCAAGCATGTGATACTATCAGATTGTGTTGCAACTGTTCGAGGTCAGAATCATTTATGGAAATATTATATAATGATCCAAAGCCAGTATTGATGCCATATATGGGGACCTCTGAGCTTTTGATTTTTTGATTGAGATACGTTCTGCTTTTCTCTATTCTTTGTATAGAGTCTAGCGACAATTTGAGTTTCTTGTCCTCCTTTAGGATCGATTGAACGGTTTTTAGGCTCAAATGGTGATCTGAAATCTCATGTATCATTTTTCTATTCGTAGTGTATAATTTAAACGTCAAATATAGTATAAATAATAATAAAAATCACGACCCCGAAGTCCAATGTCTATAACTTTGTCATTTAATATCAATAGAATAATCACAATCATATGAGTGTATTGTCCAATAGAGTACTTGAAATGAAGGAATCTGCCACCTTGGCGATGGCACGTAAATCTAGAGAGCTCAAAGAAAGTGGAGTAGATATTATCAATCTAAGCCTCGGCGAGCCTGACTTTGACACCCCAACAAACATCAAAGAGGCAGACAAAAAGGCCCTTGATGCAGGTGACACAAAATATACACCTGTCGCTGGAACAAAAGCACTTCGCGATGCTATTTGTCGTAAATTTAAGCGTGAAAACAACCTTGATTACACCGCTGAACAAATTGTAGTCAGCAATGGCGCCAAACAATCTATAGCAAATGCGTGCTTGGCGTTGTTAAATCCAGGAGATGAAATGATTGTCCCATCACCATATTGGATATCTTATGCTGCTATTGGAGAGTTGGCACAAGCAACAATTGTAGAAGTCTATGCTGGAGTGTCTGAAAACTTCAAACCAAGTGCTGAAATTATCGAAAAACACATCACTTCCAAAACGAAGGTCATATTGTATTCTTCACCATGCAATCCTACAGGTGCTGTTTTCAATCCTACAGAGTTGAGAGCTCTAGCTGACCTGATGATCAAATATCCAAATATTCATATTATTTCAGATGAAATCTATGAACATATTAACTATACTGGGATCTACTCTAGTATCGCCCAATTTCCTGAAATCAAGGATCGAGTCGTCTTGGTCAATGGGTTCTCAAAAGCCTATGCTATGACAGGTTGGCGTTTGGGCTATATGGCTGCAAGCAAAGAAATTGCCCTGGCCTGTGACAAAATTCAAGGTCAGATCACCTCTGGAGCTTGTAGTTTCAATCAAACAGCTGCCGTGGAAGCCTTGGATGGAAATCAAGAAATGGTGCTTTATATGGTAGAAAAATTTAAAGCACGCCGAAAACTAGTCTTGAATCGTCTCCAGGAAATCCGAGGTGCTAAATGCACGGAGCCGGATGGTGCATTTTATATTTTTCCTGATATGAGCTATTATTTTGGGAAATCCCACAATGGAAAAACGATCCAAGATTCTGAAGATTTAGCACTTTTCATTTTAGATGAAGCACATGTGGCTCTTGTTGGAGGTAAAAGCTTCGGCGATGCGAATTGCATCCGACTATCCTTTGCTGCGAGTGAAGATATGATCAACCAAGCCTTTGATAGGATTGTAAAAGCTTTGTCAAAGTTGGCTTGAAGCCTTGATCCTTCTAGATCTTGATTTTTTTGCTTTAAATTAATTCTGGCATTTGGCACACGATTCGTAACGTTTCGATTGGACCAAGTTAAAAAGACTTTGAGTAGAATTTAGCACATATTCTATATTTCCTTTAGTAGAAAATACAAACAAAACTCCAAGTAAGAACCCCTAATTCATAATCCAAACGGCCGAGTTGACTGCTAACGCGACAAACAACCACAAAAGGTAAGGAATCAATACGTAACAAGCCAACTTACGAATATTGAAAAATAAAAACATTAGAATAATTAAGCTCAAAACCATCATCATAATAACAAAGCACCCTGCGCCAATGAGATGAAATTTGAAAAAAATTATCGACCAAGAAAGATTCAAGGAGAAGTGAAAAATGAAAAACCAAATAGCATATTTCGCGTCATTTGATTTCACAGAATAAATCAATGCTAATGAAAAACCCATCAAAATATATAGTACTGTCCAGACCGGACCAAAAATCGAACCCGGAGGCGTCCAAGACGGCTTGCTGATCAATGGATACCAATCGCGAATCTGATCAACAGTACTGAAACTACTAGCGGTCCCAAGCAACAAACATATACCAGAAAATAAAATAGTGGAAAAAAGAATTGTTCGGTTCATAGGCTTGTAAAAATAAAGCAATTTCATTTAAATCTTTGTCATTTTTTAACGAAGTGTATCGGCCGATTGCTTTTCAATTTTCTTGTCTAATACACTTTACACTCAAATTTGTATTATTGTGTTCAAGAATTTATATGATCAAATCTTACCTTCGACAATTTTATCTTATTCCTTGGACAATTTGGTGTGGGTTTTGGTTTTTTTTCTTGACCGGTATCTGTTTTATTTTTGTTTTTGTTTTGTTATTGTTTAATAATCAAAAGTGTTATCAATTGGCTCACGAATGCCCAACAATCTGCACCAAATCCATCCTTTTTCTTTGGGCTATTCGAGTTCGACAACTAGGATTAGAGCATTTTGATGCCAAAAAACAATACATTTTCACCGGAAATCATAGATCTATGTTAGATGCCTTGATTGTTTGTGGGTATATCCCAAACGCTAAAAAATTTATTGGCAAGGCTGAATTAGTAAAAATCCCATTTGTTGGGTATATTCTTAAGAAAATATATATACCCGTGAATCGATCAAACAAAGAATCTAGGATTTGGAGCAAACAACAGCTAATCTCTAAAATGAAAGAAGGTTTTTCGATGGTGCTTTTCCCCGAAGGAACCTGTAATACAAGCGAAGAGCCGCTTATGGAATTCAAAGACGGTGCTTTTGAAACGAGCTATTATACGCAAACAGCTATCGTGCCATTTGTTATAGACAAGGCAGATAAACTTTGGCATCGAACGATTTGGCTTGTTAGACCTGGATCGATTATTATTTCGTTTTTACCTCAGGAGCCCCCTAGAAAAAAAGACGGCGTTGAATTGGAAGAAATGCAATCCACCGTTAGAAATAATATGTTGTCAGAATATCTTAAGCTTCAAAAGGCTTAATAACCACCGTAGTCCGAACCATCGATGTGAATGATTTTCATTTTCATCAAATCTTTCGGAGTGACAATTCCTACAAGATGTCCCTCCGCATTGACTACTGGTAGGCAATGAAATGGGTGTTTGCCAAACATATCCTTGACATCAACGATAGTCGTGTCCTCCGTTGCGGTTAAGACATCTTTGGTCATAAGGTCTATTATTTTTAACTCTTCATCTAGTGCAGCAATGTCTGTTCTTTTTTGGACGATCATATACTTATACAAAAGCCTAACAATATCTTTATTGCTAATGATACCAATCAATTTTCCATTTTCGACGATTGGCATATGATTTATATTTCGCTCTGAGAAGAATTGAAACAACTGTGAAAATCTATTCGTTGGCCCTGCGGCAATGATATCCTTGGTCATGATGTGACCAATGGTGATTTCTGAGATATTATCCATGATTTTCTATTTTTTCTAATGCAAATTTAATTAAATATTTTGATAATAGCAACAACAAAAGGCAAGACAAATAAGAAAGCATCAAATCTGTCCAAGAATCCGCCGTGACCTGGAAGTATATTTCCCGAATCCTTGATATCAAGACTTCTTTTTAGTAGACTCTCTACGAGATCTCCCATTGTCGCAAACACAAAAACGATTCCCGCTATCATATACCATACCATAGGTTGTATAAACTGAAACGAATGCAGCCACGAAATATTGCTGAAAAAACCAATATTGAGATAAGCAACAAGAAAACAGAAGACACCTCCGCCTAGAAATCCTTCTATGGTCTTGTTTGGTGACACGTGCGGTATGAGCTTGTTCTTTCCTATCAATGACCCTATAAGGTATGCACCGCTATCGTTGGCCCATATA
>CANHJR010000031.1 GCA_947461165.1 Saprospirales bacterium
AAAAAAGGGGAAGAACTCGCAACACAATTCTTGATTTCCAAAGGGTATAGTATATTGGCAAGAAATTACCGAATTGGGCGTGCGGAGATTGATGCAATTGCTATGAAGAACGATATCCTATTTTTCATAGAAATCAAAACTCGCAGTGAAATGGATTTCACTCCTCAGGATATTCTTACAGCCTCCAAACAAAGAATGTTGACTGAAGCGGCTGAAAAATATAAGGAATTGAAAAATCTAGAGTGTGAGACCTATTTCTCATTAGTAGGTGTTATCTACAAAAATGCAAGCGACATTCGTTTTGAGCATTACGAGGATATCTTTTATTAACGTTTATACTCAAAAAAAAAGCCTCACAAATGTGAAGCTTTTTTCAGTAACTAGTAGCGAGAACAGGACTCGAACCTGTGACCTTCGGGTTATGAGCCCGACGAGCTACCTACTGCTCTATCTCGCGATCTGAATGCAAAACTAATCTATTTTTCCCAAGTCAGGTTATTTTATTCATCATAATCCAGAACGATGTTCTTGGATCGAGGCATAGCCTGACACGTCAATACAAATCCCTTGGCAATTTCTTTGTCTGAAAGGGCATCTCTATCGCGCATTTCGACACTACCCGACTTGACCATTGCTCTACACGTGCTGCATGCTGCCACTAAACAAGAGTATGGCGGGTCTCCACCTGCATTTAAAGCCGCATCCAATACGGTTTCATTGTATTTACAGTTAAAAGTGATCTTTTTGCCTTCTGATTTCATTTCTACAGTAGCTATCTCACCAGGTTGCAAAAGTTCATCTTGACCGGTATTCCCTACACTAGCGGACTCCATATCCTCGGCAGACTTCGCCGTAAAGTATTCTCTATGGAAGTTCTCGCTATGCAATCCAATCGTGTTACAAGCATGTTCTGTAGCCTTAATTATTCCATTTGGACCGCAAACATAAACACCATAGTTTTGTAGGTGGAGAGACTCTAACCAAGATGCAATATTTGTTTCATTGAGAACATTCTCACCATTGGTATAAATCAGGTCAAGATGAAAATTTGAATACGTATCATTCAAAGCTTGAAGCTCCTGGTAAAACATGGTCTCTGCCTGAGATAACGTACTATATTTCAAGTAAATAGTTGTATTTGAATCAGGCAACATTGTATAGAGCATGGACATAAATGGCGTAATCCCACTTCCTCCAGCGACAAAAACATGGTTTTTTTGATTGGGGTCAATGATGAAATTTCCATCAGGTTCAGAAACCGAGAGCGTCTGCCCTGGACTAATATTTTGATTTAAAAAAACGGAAACATATCCGTTTTCTATTTGCTTAACACCTACGGAAATTGATCCAAGCTTTTGAGAGTCTGAGCATATAGAATACGAACGCTTTACTAGTTGTCCATCTATCATTAAATCCAATGAAACATATTGTCCAGATATGAATTTATAATTGTTTTGAATTTCTTGCGGGATATAAAATGTGATCTTCTTGGACAATGGCGTCAAAGTCTCCACTTGGAGTACTTTCAATGAATGCATTTTCATGATTATAGAGCTATTTTGTTTGGTTTATTTGATGGATTTACTTCCTGCCTGCAAAGATAGACTATAAAAAATAAACTTAAAGATAGAGGCATTCAAAAAAGTTGTTTTGATTAAATCTCTGTAATAACAAATTATCTATTTGCCTTCAAAACCGTTTTTGCTTTCAAAATAACATTATCACTATAATTCAGCGTCATATAAAACCCCTCTGACTTGTAAAATTGCTTAGCAATATATGATTTGATACTATTTCTCAACCTTTGGTCATACGATGACTGTCTATTATTTAGCCAAATAGCTCCATTTCCTTTTGCAAAAGCTAAAAACTCTACCATCATAGCTTTATCCACCGAGTAATGACTAACGAAGTCATAAGCGTTTTTGTAATTACTTACTTGAGGGGCAAATCGGCTATAGTTAGAATAAACGAAATCTGGAACGAAACTTCTTAAAATGGTATAATTTTGCAAATCATAATTGGTATCCAATCCGACAAAATAATCTGGCGTAATACCTCCATTGCCTTTGACAATTTTGCCACTGGCAGTTCGATATGTTTGGGTGTCCGAACTATTATCAATCGACTCAAAGAACTCACCCTTCTTGTACCTATCTAGTATTTCATCTTCATATCGTTCATTTGCTTTATATGGCTTTTGAATATTTCGACCAGAAGGCGTAAAATACCTTGCAACAGTCAATCGAACGGCACTGCCATCACTCAATTGAATCTGGTTTTGAACGAGTCCTTTGCCGAAACTTCTTCTACCAATGACAACACCACGATCCAGATCTTGAATACAACCAGCAAGAATTTCTGATGCACTAGCAGATCCCTCATCGATAAGAATTGCTAGGTCTCCTTTTTCAAACAATCCAGCTTTCTTGCTATAAAATTTTTCCTTTCGATAGTGTAAGCCTTCGGTGTAAACCAATAATTTGTTTTCTTCTACTAACTCATCCAAAATAGAGACGGCGGTTTCCAAATATCCCCCAGTATTTTGTCGAACATCAATAACGAGACTTTTAAATGTTGGTATTTTTAATAGCCGCTTAAGTTCGGTTTGAAACTCATAATATGTATTTTCACCAAAAGAATTGATTTTGATATAGCCTATTTGTTCGTCGATAAGCAAAGCCGGTTCTACTGAGTTCACAGCAATATTGTCCCGTTTTATGATTATTGAAGGTAGCAATTGTTTATTTCGGATCAATCGCAGTTTAACTTTTGAGCCGCGTTCTCCTCTTAGTCTTTTGAAAACATCAGGATTTGAAACATTCACACCCGCAACATTAGTGTCATTAATCGTGATAATTTTATCTCCTGATTTGATTCCAGCCTGCTCAGATGGACCTCCAGATGTGGGTGAGACAACGGTAATTGTATCTCGTGCTATGAAAAATTCAATTCCAATTCCTGAAAAATTCCCTTCAAGTGGCTCGTTAGCCTGCTGTAACTCCTCCTTGGATATAAATATAGAGTGTGGGTCAAGCGTATTGAGTAGATGACCAATTGCATTTTTTTCTACGCTTTGTAAACCTATCGAATCGACATAGTTATCTTTAATAACCTCAAGCAGCTCGTCAAACATACTTGGTTTGTTTTCAGCCTGATGCGTGTTCTTTACAAAGAGATAGCTCAGAAGCAATCCCACCAAAATAAAGAAAATATTCTTTAAAAATTGGTTAGCTTCTTTGGAATTGTGTTTTTGACTATGTTGGTCCGGTGAACTCATTTTCTGAAATCGCGAACAAAACTAGTTAATTTAAGTCCAATCCATCTAGTTTTGATCAATGGAAATGTTAAAATAACATATGTGGATCAAATAGGTAGCGGACTAGCAAGAATCTCATATTTTTGCAGAATAAATTTAGTATACAAATTGAATAATAACGACGTAAAAATAGGTATTCTTGGCGGAGGTCAACTCGGTCGAATGCTTCAAGAACAAGGGCTCGAATACGGTATAGACTTATACTTTATGGATGGAGACCCAAAAGCGTCTTGTGCGATTTTCAACAATTATAAACTTGGAAGTTTTAAATCCAAAGAGGACATTATTGCCTTTGGTCGAGATAAAAACATCGTGACCATCGAAATTGAGCATATCAATACCGAGGCCTTGGAAGATCTTGATAGAGCTAAAGTCGAAATTGTGCCTTCGGTGGCTTCTATCAAAATGATTAAGAACAAGGCTTTTCAAAAAACCTTTTATCTAGAGAACAATATTCCAACTTCTGAATTTCTCATTGTAGAAACTGACAAATTAGATGAAAAAGAGGTTTTGAGCTGGTTTCCCTTGGTGCAAAAATCTCAAACGGAGGGTTATGATGGCAAAGGAGTTGTGGTCATAAATGATGTGAATGATATCCATAAGCAGTTGCGAGTTCCGTCGATCATCGAAAAAAAGGTAGAAATAAAAAAGGAATTGGCAATTACGATCGCGATAGAGTCAAATGGTAATGTCAAATTATTTCCAATCTGCGAGATGGTTTTCAACCCTGAGCTTAATTTGGTGGATTATGTCATCGCCCCGGCTTTGATTTCTGTAGAAATAGAAAAAAAAGTCAAAAAAATAGCTCTTCAATTGGCAAAATGTTTAAAAACCAAAGGTATTTTCTCAATTGAATTATTTCTCGATCAAAATGACAAGGTTCTTGTCAATGAAATAGCACCAAGAGCACACAATAGTGCACATTATACGATTGAAGGCACAAACATTTCACAATTCGAAGCTCAATTGCGAATTTTACTTGACCTTCCTTTACCAGAAATTCATTTGATTTCTCCATCAGGAATGTTGAATCTTATTGGAGAGGAAAACTATCAAGGAAAACCTGAATATAAAAACATTGAAAAGCTTGCTGATGTAGGCCAGGCGCATATTCACCTTTACGGCAAAAGAGAAACAAAGCCGGGCAGAAAAATGGGGCATATAACCGTATTAAATACCGATAGAAATAAACTTATAGAAGAATTGAACTACCTTAAAACACATATAAACGTAGTAAGTAATGAAAAATAAAGTAGCAGTGGTGATGGGTTCCGATAGTGACCTTCCAGTCATGAAGGCGGCAGTTGAAGTTCTAAAATCCTTTGAAATTGAAGTGGTATTAGACATCGTTTCAGCCCATCGTACACCTGAATATATGTTTGACTTTGCTAGAAATGCCGAATCGAATGGTATTCAAGTAATCATAGCTGGTGCTGGTGGAGCAGCGCATCTGCCAGGAATGCTGGCTTCTTTGACCCATATACCGATTATTGGGGTTCCTGTCAAGTCATCTAATTCGCTAGATGGCTGGGATTCTATCTTGTCTATTCTTCAAATGCCAAATGGAATTCCAGTTGCAACTGTTGCCTTAAATGCCTCAAAAAATGCTGGAATTCTAGCTATACAAATGCTCGCAATTGGTGATTCTGAAATCAAACAAAAATTAAAGGAGTTTAGAACTGCCCAAACAGAATCTGTTGCAGAAAAAAGGAGTAAATTGAACTAACTAACGATTAGTTACTGCCTTCATACGCATAATCATTGCGGTGAGACCATTGCTGCGTTGTGAGGAAAGATATTTTCTGAGCTCTATTTTCTCTAGAATTTCAAAATTTGCCTGATCTAGTTCCTTTTTTGTCAATCCAGACCATAAAAAGACGAGTAAGCTGACAATTCCTTTGGTAATTGCCGTATTACTGTCTGCAAAAAAGAGAATAGTTTCTCCTTCATATTGATGATGCATCCACACCTTGCTCTGACATCCTTTGACCTCGCTGGTCTCTGTTCGAAATTCTTCCGGAAATGGGCTCAGCTTTCTACCCAGTTCTATGATTTGTGTATATCGGTCGGTATCGTCCTCTATCCATTCGAATAGTTCTATAATTTCCGCTTCTCTTTCAGCTAATGTTGACATATTCTAAAAATACCCTTCTTTTTTGCGATCTTCCATAGCGGTCTCACTTCGCTTGTCATCAGCTCTTGTGCCACGTTCGGTCGTCCTAGACGATGCTACCTCCTGAATGACTTGTTCCAATGTGGAGGCTGAGGACAAATACGCGCCTGTTATCGTGATATCGCCCATTGTGCGGAACCGTACCGTTTTTTCTTCAATGACTTCATTGTCTTTGTTTTGAATATGCTGACTTTCAGACAACCAAGCTCCATCTCGATTGAAAACACGTCTTTGGTGTGCAAAATAAAGTGATGGAAGTTCTATTTGTTCTTTAGCTATATATTGCCAAACATCCAATTCTGTCCAATTCGATATTGGAAAAACCCTAAAATGTTCGCCGATATTCTTTCGGCCATTGAATAGGTTCCAAAGTTCTGGTCGTTGATTTTTAGGATCCCACTGTCCAAACTCATCTCGATGAGAGAAAAATCGCTCTTTTGCTCTAGCCTTTTCTTCGTCACGTCTTGCGCCACCTATCAAGGCGTCAAACTTGTGCTTTTCGATAATATTTAATAACGTTGGAATTTGTGCGATATTTCGAGAGGCATTGAAACCCTTTTCGTCAGCGGCAGCACCTTGGTCGATCATATCCTGAACAGACCCAACGATGAGACGAGCGTTTAGTTTCTGAGCGAGCATATCTCTATAATCAAGCGTTTCTTGGAAATTGTGCCCTGTATCGATATGAACCAAAGGAAAGGGAATATTTGCGGGATAAAACGCTTTTTTTGCCAAATGAGTCACAATGATACTATCCTTGCCCCCGGAGAATAGAAGTCCAGGATTTTCAAACTGAGAAGCCACTTCTCGCAATACAAAAATGGCTTCAGCTTCGAGTTCTTCGAGATGGTTAAGGGTGTAGTTGGACATACTGCAAAATTAACAATTTAAAATTAAAGTCACCCCCTCCTGCACACTTATTCTATCCGTATCTATCACCAAATTCATACTTTCCGACTCCTCAAATTCAGCATTGATACCCGTCAGATTATCCATATTTCCTTCTAGAGCTTTTTTGTAAAATCCTTTTGTGTCTCTTTGGATAAGCGTTTCGAGCGATGTTTTGATGTAAATTTCTGTAAAATCTTCACCTATTATTTGACGAGCTAAATCTCTCATAGATTGCAGTGGACAAACGAAACAGCAGATCACAATAGCTCCATTTTGAACTATAATTTTAGCTAATTCTGATGCACGTCTGATATTTTCCAATCTATCTTCAGTTGAAAAACCCAAACCTTGATTTAAGCCCGAACGAAGGTTATCTCCATCGAGAACGACCGTGTACTTCCCTTTCATATGAAATTGCGTTTCAAGTTCGATTGCAACTGTTGTTTTCCCACTGCCACTTGGACCATAAAGCCAATATACTCGGCCTTTTTGATTGAGAAGTTGCTCCTTTTTTTCTCTTGAAACAAGTTTGTCATATACTGGGTGAATATTGTTCATGATTTATAGTCCAATTTTATTTCCTATCCAAATGGGTCGTTTTTTCAATTGAAGTCGATACCCAAAATTGAGCATTATTTTATTATTTGTAGTCTCGAAAGATGAACTAACCAATTGATGCCTCATCATAATAACATTAGATGTCAAAGAAAAAAAGTAACGTGTTCTGTTATACATAATACCACCGAAACCTTCGAACCGATACGACGGATTGATTTCGATTAGATCCTCACTATTTTTGTTCATATAATTTTGTCGCTCAATACCTCCACCTATGTTTGCGATTAGGATTGCTGCTAAATCATCTGTTAACACAAAATTAAATCCGTACCCGACCATAATGAAAGGAGCAAATGATTGCAAGTAATTAATTTGAAAATCACTGCGGAATCTGGTCACATCCTTGACGAATGCACTATCATTCTTCAAACTATATCTTGAAATGGCGGCGCCTAGAATTAGAGATCCACTTGACTTTGTTGCAACAATATTACCTGTCGTATAGGGTGCAATGGAGAATCTATTACCACTAACAAAATATTGGTAACTCAATATTGCATTAGACATATTGAGATTTGGCAAATTGGGAAATGCTCCTGAGGATGGTTGTCTTATCCCTAATTCATTATAATTTTCAATATAAAAGCCTTTATATTCCTGCAGATAAACACTTAAATAATGTTTTCCGACAGAGGCCGAAAGTCCAAATAAGGACTCATTGCTCTTGCCATAAATTTTATTATCCGTCAAATCTGCAACTGTCAGTCCAAAACTTAAAACAAGCCACCGATATGAAATTCCAAGTCCCGCAGACAAGCTTTGATTGGGTTTAAAAATGACTGTTTTGTCATTCTGATTGATCTGTCTAATTGAGAAAATATCTGTACTACTATAGGTTCGCATAATGAGATCTCCTGAATAGAATCGATAATAACTTGTATCCAATGGATTTGCAATCATCCTCAATCCAATAAGGATAAAAATGTGCAGAAATAAAAGATTCCGCATAAGATATCAATTACACGAATGCGTTAATTCCCGTCACATCGTTCCCAGTTATCAAAAGATGAACATCGTGCGTTCCTTCATAGGTGATGACAGATTCAAGATTAGCAGCATGGCGCATGAATGGAAACTCTCCCATAATACCCATCCCTCCCAGAACTTGTCTCAACTCTCGAGCAATCGTAATTGCGGTATGCACATTATTTCGTTTTGCCATCGATATCTGAGCAGGTGTTGCTCTATTTTCATTTTTCAATACACCAAGTCTCCAGACCAACAATTGTGCTTTTGTGATTTCTGTTATGGCCTCTGCAAGTTTCTTTTGTTGTAATTGAAATCCAGCAATTGGTCGACCAAACTGTTCTCTCTGTAATGAGAATTTCAATGCTACTTCATAACAATTCATCGCTGCTCCAAGGACTCCCCAACTGATTCCATATCTCGCAGAATTAAGGCAAGATAAAGGCCCTTTCAATCCTTTGATCGTTGGGAAAATATTCTCCTTTGGTACTTTGACATTGTCAAATACCAATTCACCAGTCGCCGAAGCTCTCAATGACCATTTATTATGTGTTTCTGGTGTACTAAATCCTTCCATACCTCTTTCTACAACCAATCCACGGATGTCTCCTGCTTCATCTTTGGCCCAAACTACAGCAATATCAGCCAATGGAGAGTTTGTAATCCAAAACTTAGCTCCATTCAAAACCACATGATCGCCTTTATCAACGAACTTTGTTTCCATACCACTTGGATTGGATCCATGATTGGGCTCCGTCAAGCCAAAACAACCAATCATTTCGCCTGAAGCTAATTTAGGTAAATACTTTCGCTTTTGTTCTTCAGTCGCATAGGTAAATATAGGATACATTACCAAACTCGATTGTACCGAAGCTGCAGAACGTATAGCACTATCGCCACGTTCTAACTCCTGCATGATGAGTCCGTATGCAATTTGATCTAAGCCTGCTCCACCATATTCTTCTGAAATGTAGGGCCCTAATGCGCCAATAGAACCTAGACTTTTCATTAGATTAGGAATTGGGGTGTGCTTATGAGCATGATCGTCTATAATCGGCATGATTTCTTTATCAACATAATCTCGCACCATTTGACGCACCATAAGATGCTCTTCGGTCAATAAT
>CANHJR010000032.1 GCA_947461165.1 Saprospirales bacterium
GAACTGAATACGAGTGTTGTTAATAGAAAAATGAATAATCTTTTCATGGTGTACATTATTGTTTTTTTAATGGTCAAAAAATGCTTTTTTCAATTTAAATTACAAATAAGCTAGCGCATTTTATAACTCCAAACGATAAATATGCGAGCTACAAATATAGCAATCAATTGTCTTTCGCTGGGATTTGGATTCTAGAGTTAATCCTGACACAAATTTGATTTTATGAAATTTCATGCCTTTGAAGCGTCAAACGCTTTATTTGGATTTGAGCTTCATAACCAATTTTTTCACTTCAATTCTTTCATTCGGATAAAAACTACTTACCTTTGGGGCACTAGATTATGTCAGAAAAGTTCTACTATTATTTTCGAAGGATGATGAAGGTCTACCTGCTTGCCATGTTAGGATTGGTTATCCTCATGTTTGCCGTGTCACAGGAGTGGCTTGGAGAGTTGCCTTCGATCGAATACATCAAGGATCCCCAAAAGCAAGTCGCCTCAGTAATCTATACGGAAGACTATGAAGAAATGGGCAAATTATATTATGAGAACAGAACGGTTCTAAACTACAACCAAATTTCCGCCTCCACCATCCAAGCGCTAATAGCTACGGAAGATATTCGTTTTTATGATCATGCAGGTATTGATGTCATAGGAATGGTAAGTGCTTTGGCCCGAACAGCCACTGGTCGAAAATCTGGAGCCAGCACGATTACACAGCAGCTGGCGAAAAACTTGTTCCATTCGACTGGAAGAAAAAATATATTCTTGAGATTACTTCAGAAAACAAAGGAATGGTATATTGCGATAGAGCTTGAGCGTAATTTTTCTAAACAAGAGATTCTATCTCTCTACCTGAATACGGTGCCGTTTTTGCACAATTCTTTTGGGATAAGAGAGGCCGCCCAGACATATTTCAGTAAGGAGCCGATTAACCTATCACTTGACGAATCGGCAATTCTGATAGGCATGCTTAAAGGTCCTGGAATATACAATCCCAAATCGCATCCAGACAATGCTTTGAAAAGGCGGAATGTGGTCATCGATCAAATGTTAAAAGCAGGTTTTATCAATGCGAAAACGGCTGATGGTGTCAAAGATTTGCCAATTGCTTTGAAGTATAAGTTGACCTCGCCGAGCACTGGTCTAGCTCCTTATCTTCGAGAAGAGATCCGAACAGAATTAGATGAATTGCTCTCAAATTATTCCAAAGCAGATGGCACTCCCTACAATATTTATACAGATGGGTTAAAAGTCTATACCACAATCAACTCTCAGATGCAAAAATATGCAGAAGAGTCTGTCAATGAACATATGCGATGGTTGCAAGACCAATTTTTGAGAGAATGGAAAGATAAAGATCCATATCGATATGGGTCAAAGAAGAACCCGGATTTGGTCAAGAATATTGCAAGAACCCTAGAGGAATACAAAATCCTAGCAGAGGAAGGAAAATCAGATGAAGAGATACTGAAAATCCTCAGTGCTAAGAAATATTCTATGCGAATATTCACCTACAATGGTGATCTCGATACATCCATGTCTGTCATTGACTCAATCAAGTATTACAAAAAAATTCTTCAGGTTGGCCTATGCGCTATGGATCCGAGTACAGGCAAAATCAAAGCCTGGGTTGGTGGGATTGATTTCAATCATTTCAAGCTGGATCATGTGCGACAAAGTACCAAACGGCAGGTCGGTTCGACAATTAAACCATTATTGTATGCTGCTGCCTTGGAGAATGGAATGACACCTTGCTCGCCAATCGAGTATGTAAGGCCTAATATATCAGGCCATGAAAGCTGGAATCCAAAAGGAACCAAGTTTTTTGAAGAAGGATCACTGGTCACTCTTCGTGATGGATTGCAAGTTTCTGACAATAGAATTGCAGCGCAGTTGATCAAACGATTGGGGCCAAGTACACTTATTGAAAAGGCAGAACAACTAGGAATACAGGCTGATTTTGAAAATGTACCAGCTATTTGTCTTGGAACAACCGATATTTCCGTTTATGAAATGATTGGCGCCTATTCACCGTTTATGAATTCAGGAATCTATAGCAAGCCATACTATATTGATCGAATTGAGGATAAAAATGGAAACATAATATACGAAAACAAGCCTCAGTCTAAGGAAACCATTAACGAGCAAGTCTCAAAATCGATGAATCTCATGATGCAACAAGTATCTTATGGTAGAGGAACCGCTAGCCGACTTCGTTCCGCCTATGGTTTCAAGATGGACATCGCCTGCAAGACAGGAACGACACAATCCAATAGCGATGGTTGGTTTATTGGAAGCACTCCGACATTATTGACAGCGATATGGGTTGGGGCAGACGATCCTTCGATAACCTTTGCTTCGACCGGACTGGGACAAGGTGCAAGCAGCGCTCTGCCGATCTGGGCAAAATTGTATAAAAAAGCATATGCGAATTCATCTTTAAAGCTTGGCTCGCGAAACACATTTTTTGGTTCTGCTGACAGTACAGCAATAGACCCAATGAATTGTGATAGCATTCCTTTAATCCCCGAAAGTGAAAGTCCCGCAGATGAAGTTATCGAGACGCAGATTACAAAATAGAACGCGTTAGTTACTCGCTAGTTCATTTTTGACCCAATCATAGCCATTTTTCTCCAATTCGAGAGCTAGTGATTTATCGCCAGTTTTCACTATTTTGCCATCATACATAATGTGTACAAAGTCTGGAACAATATAATCTAGCAATCGCTGATAGTGTGTGATCACAAGAAATGCATTTTCACCGTTTCTGAGCGAGTTGACACCATTTGCTACTATTCTCAAGGCATCAATATCCAATCCAGAATCGGTTTCATCGAGAACGCAAAGTTTTGGCTCTAACATCGCCATTTGAAAAATTTCATTTCTCTTTTTTTCACCCCCGGAGAATCCTTCATTTATGCTTCGCGTGAGGAATTCACGATTGAGTTCCACGATTTTTGATTTTTCCTTCATCATTTCTAAGAATGCCTTGGCTTCGATCGGATCCAATCCTTGTGCTTTTCTTT
Organism: Saprospirales bacterium; assembly: GCA_947461165.1. Taxonomy (GTDB): domain Bacteria; phylum Bacteroidota; class Bacteroidia; order Chitinophagales; family JADJOU01; genus CHPMRC01. The sequence continues at coordinate 3,029 of CANHJR010000032.1, forward strand.
TTTCATTGATGGCGGCTTTCATAAAATTGGTCGTCGATACACCTGGTATTTCTACTGGATACTGAAATGCAAGAAACAAACCTAAATGGGCGCGTTCGGATGGATCCATTTCTGCGATTTCTTGGCCTTCAAAAAGCATTTGTCCTTCCGTGATTTCATAGCCATCCTTTCCTGCCAAGATAGAAGCAAATGTGCTTTTGCCTGTGCCATTCGGTCCCATAATGGCATGTACTTCTCCTTTATTGACTTGAATATCAAAGCCTTTCAGGATTTCTTTTTCTTCAATTCGTGCGTGGAGGTTTTTTACGTCTAACATTTTTTATAGTGAGTTCAGTTATTCAGTTGATTCAGTTGATTCAGTTGATTCGGTTGATTCAGTTTGACTTAGGTGTTCAGTATTTGATGCTTGTGTTTTTTTCTTCTTGTCGTTTGACTGATGCAAAGCCTCGTTTTGAAGTTACAAAATAAAGCCTTATTTTTAATAGATTGCAAAAATAGTTCAACTTTCCTAGTCCTAATTCAATAAACGCAATGTCAGTGAATATTTTCTTTGATTTGAGGACAATTATCGAATAGTCGTGCAAAATTCCATTTTCATATTATTTCACATTCTTGGCTTCCTTTTTATTTTCTCAGAATAATTCCATCTGCTAAGATTAGAGTATCGTTTGATGTTTCCTCGCCAAAATAAAGAATGTCTTTAGGGGTTGTTTTTTTCTTATCCGGTTACATTTTCTTTAATTATGTCAAAAGCCACAATCAAAACAAAAAAATCAGAGAAGCCCTGTATGAGATAACTTTTGTAAAGCTTTCTCAATTCCGCAAATACTTGTGGCAAAAATTCTAGTGCTGGCCTTCCAAGAATTCATTCAAGCTATCTGAAGAACTCGAGAAGGTAAATGCCTCCGTAAGTTGATAGTAGTTCTTCTTTTCGGTACAATACTCATAGGCATATTTGGCATATTCCAATTTGTATTCTTCGAAGCTGAATATATCCATGATAGATCGTATTTGTTTTACTGTCAGGCAATTTACCTTCGTCATTTGCTTGGCTGTTTTTATTTGAGATTCAGCAAAAGATTGTTTTGTGATAGATGATTTTCCATTCTCAAAATCGGATGAACTCATAGGAAGAGCACAACCTTTTGAGGAAGCAGGAATTGCTTCTGGCTCAGATGCCTTCGGACTTTCTACTTTAGGCTTGGTTGTGTTTTTGGTTGTCGTTGTCGTCGTTGTCGTTATGGTGGTGCTTTCAGTATTGTTCATTCCATCGACAGACATTAAATCTTTCATACCACTTAGATCCAGGTTGATATTGACAGATTCATCGGTTTGTTTTACCTGAACCTTCGTTCCTGGCATATTTACATTGACGGTTTCGTCTGCAGACTTGGTTGTTGTGGTTGTTGTTTGAGATTCTTTTGGTTCTTCTTTGTCATGATATTTTATGATACTTTCTTTTTTAGAGCCCTGCATTTCAGTGGCCTCATTCATACTACTCAGTTTCATATCCATTTCGCCTTTTTTGTTTTTGACGATTCGGTACACGGTATGAAGTGCTTTGCCATCAGCGTCTTGTACAAAAAGGTTTTTATTGATGTCTTTGAGATCACCATTGTCAAAAACGATTTTGGCTCTATAGTTTTGTCTATCAAGATCTATAGCCTTGACGTTTGCAGCAGCGAGATTATTTTGTCTAATGCCATCAAGAATGACATAAAACAATTCTCCCTCTTCAGAGAAAAACGTTAGCATACTATTTTGTGCATTTAATAACGAGATGGAAGAGAAAAGAACGAATAAGGCAATGATTTTTTTCATAAAAAAAGATTAAATAGATGTTTAGTTATTGTTAATGTTGAATTGAGGTCTGATTTGTGTCTAGGCTTTTTGAAGGCAAATTTGGGATGATATATTTTTGAGGGGCCATCGAAATTTGTCTTCCAAAAATATGCTTTACATCCAGCTTTTGTTCTTTGAATGTGGGGATTTCATCAGCCAAATCCAGGAGTTTGTCTGCCAAATCATCAGCTTGTTTTTTGAATGTGCAGTTGAGCTTGGTATAATTGAGTACACTCGTGATTTCCATTTCACCACCAAAGCTCGCATCTTCTTTTAGTTTTTTTCGGAGGTCTCTGAAATCTCTATAAGTACCTGTTTGATAGAATCGAAGCTCATAAGGTGTTCCATTGTTTAGCCAGCTACCTATATAGGAGGTGATGGTACCAAATAGCTTTTCAAATTTTTCATTTACCGCTTTGCCTATGGCGTCTTCTGTGTTTTTGGAAGCTTGCATATTGGCAAAAGAAAGGCTCCCAAGTCCTTCACCAGTGCAGTTGTCCATGACCTTTACATTGAAACTATATATATCTCCTTTTGAAATATCAAAGGCGCCTGGTTGACTGGTTTTCTGGAGATCGCTCACGGTAAGGATAAACTGTGCGTCTGATAGCATTCCTAACTGTTGGGCATAACTTAGTTTATCACTCTTCGAAGACTCCATGAGGGCTATTGCCTCTTTTTTCAAACTATTGAAGCGATCTCGTTCGATATATCGGCAGCCTTTTGTGGATAAAGCATCATTGATTTTGTTTGAAACAATTTGAAGTGTAGCCAAATTTGCTTCGTTCGTTTCTTTTGGGTCTGGCATGACAAGGAATCGCATACCACCAATTTGTCTTGCTAGCAATTGAAAGTCTGCCTTGACTGTTTCTGTTGTGACTTTTGCTTTCAAAATAACTTCAAATCTGTCTGGGAAAGGAGTTTCTTTTATTACCTCATATGATTGGATATAACCTTTGGTATTAGATGATATAGCGTCAGATACAATAAGGTAATTTTCGACCTTTGTTTCAGACATGATGGAGACTCCTGCCGCTTGTGATACCGCATTTCGCAAGGCATCTTGCAAGGCATCAGACTTGGTCATTCCAGTTCCTTTGGCCTCTGTTTCTTGAAGTGATTGTGATCGAAGACTTGTAGTCAGAAAAAATAAGATAAAAACAAAAAAGCGCACAGATTCTTAATTAAATGGAATGTTGAATAAAACTTTTCCTGTTGTTTTGGCTATGGTTCCAAGAGTTTGCCAGAACTTATTATTTGTTTTGATTTTTGGCAATTTGAAGGCACCTTTGCCAGACTGTATTAGCTCAACAATATTAACACCTTTTTCGTAACCAGCTGTTTGCAAGATTTCTTTACCCATTTGAAGAAACTTAGGGAACTGGCCTGTCTTCGTATTGAGAAGTTTTGAAAAGTCAAATTGTACTTGTCCATTGTCATCAAGTATTACAGGAAACAATGACAAATCGATTGCTTTACCATCAACCTGAAAAAGTACCGGTTTGTTTGGATCCAATATCGGAACATCCTGTCCATTTTGAGGTATAAGACCTGCTGCTTTAAATCCATTTTTTAACTGTGCTTGTGCTATTTCATTTTCACCAAAAATACTTGCTATTCCATTCTTATTGTACAAGGGCATTCGCACCGTAATTTCGATCATTCCATCTCTTTCGACTGCCGCTCCTATTTGCTTTGCACCTTTTATTTTTCCTTCTACACGGCTATAAATATAGTCATAGGTGGTTATCATGTCTTCTACTTTGGTTTCACCTACTATTTCTACCCCTTTGACTATTTCCAACAAATTGCGTTGTGCGACGACTATTGCTCCTCGTGTTGCCATCAGCTTGGCTTGAGCTTTGTTTTTGAATCGATCATAGTCTATCGCTGTCTGCCCTCGTGCTTCAATATATTGCTGAGACCAGTTGATACTGCCATTAGGTTTGTCTACAACGATGTCTTGTGTACGAATATCTTCTAGAGGCACTCCTTGTGAGGGGTTAATAATGGTTGGCGTCACTTGATCTGTAGCCACAGGCTTTACAGACTCAATTTGTTCAGCACTGACAGCTGGTACAGTCAGTGGTGCGCTGATATCATTAATAATACGTTGTGGTTCTATTTTGACTGGTTCGGTCGAAATCTGATCAACCCTTATTGGGTCAATTCCTCGTTGAGCGTATATCATGTTTGGAGCCAAAAACAATAGAATAATAGAACTATATTTCATAATTGGAATTTATGGGTTCAAAGATAGTGATTTGTGTTATATTATTTAGTTCAAAAAAATAGAATAACCTAGAAAGTTTAGATATTGTAACAAATAATTTGAACCAGTGCGTTTGGGTAAGAACCATTAAATTAAATGCTCAAATACCTCTGGAGCTATGCCATCTTGACAAGGTTTCTGTCAGACAATCGCAGTTCAACTGCAATCAAATCCGGCTTGTCCATCTTTCAATCTCATGATAGAAGGGAGGGTAAAAAAAGAAAACAGAGTTTAAATATAGACGGAAATCTAGCCGACAGAATTCTCCAGCGTTATCTCCAATAACTTCTGCGCCTCTACTGCGAACTCCATTGGTAATTCTTTGAAAACCTCTTTGCAGAATCCGTTTACGATGAGATGGACCGCTTCTTCTGCGCCTATTCCTCGCTGGTTGCAATAGAACAGTTGATCTTCACCGATTTTTGAAGTGGAGGCTTCGTGTTCGACTTTTCCTGTTTTGTTTTTAATTTCAATATATGGGAACGTATGAGCGCCACATTCACCACCCATGAGCATACTGTCGCATTGGGAGAAATTATAGGCATTGTCCGCATTCGGTTGGATTTGAACCAGTCCGCGGTAGGTATTTTGACTCTTTCCGGCAGATATCCCTTTGGATACAATTCGACTTCTAGTATTTTTTCCTAGATGAATCATCTTGGTTCCTGTATCAGCTTGCTGATGGTTGTTGGTCACCGCCACGCTATAGAACTCTCCGATAGAGTCGTCACCCTTGAGAATACAAGACGGATACTTCCAAGTGATAGCGCTTCCTGTCTCTACTTGGGTCCAAGATATCTTAGACTTATAGCCTTGGCAGATACCTCGTTTGGTTACAAAATTATAGACGCCGCCCTTGCCATTTTCATCTCCAGGGTACCAGTTTTGTACGGTAGAATATTTGATTTCAGCTCGTTCTAGTGCAACCAACTCTACCACTGCGGCATGAAGTTGATTCTCATCTCGCTGCGGCGCGGTACAGCCTTCAAGATAGCTCACATAGCTATCATCATCGGCTATGATTAGTGTTCTTTCAAATTGACCTGTGTTTTCGGCATTGATGCGGAAATAAGTAGAAAGTTCCATTGGGCATCGAACACCCTTTGGAATATATACAAACGATCCATCACTAAACACCGCTGAATTCAGCGCCGAATAGTAATTGTCCCGCGGCGGAACGACGGATCCGATATATTGTATTACGAGGTCCGCATGGTCTTTGATCGCATCGGAGATAGAACAAAAGATGATTCCTTTTTTATTGAGTTCCTCTTTGAATGAAGTGAATACGCTCTCGCTGTCCATCACAAAGTCCATGGCGACATTGCCAAGCTTCTGCTGCTCCATAGCGCTGATACCCAGCTTGTCCCAAGTCTTGCGTATCTCAGGATCCACTTCGTCTAGTGAATTTAACTTTGGTTTCTTCTTAGCAGCTGCGTAGAAAATGATCTCTTGAAAATCAATTTTAGGGTACCCCAATTTAGCCCAATCAGGTTCTTCCATTTTGAGCCAGTGATTATAGGCTTTGAGTCTCCATTCGAGCATCCATTCTGGCTCATTTTTCTTTGCAGATATAAACCGGACGATGTCTTCATTGAGGCCTTTTTCGGCATATTCTTGTTCGATATTTGTCGTAAAACCGTATTTGTATTCGGTTTCCGATGTTTTGGCTATCAATATGTCCTCTTCTTGCATTCTCTGATTCTGTTATGTTGCAAAACTAACGATCTCTCTCCAATTGAATCTAATAATTCCTTGAAGAGAGATCGTACTTTGATTAAAAAAATTGCTAGGCTATTTAAAGTCTATAAATGGATTTTGTTATATCCCACCATCAAAGTTAA
>CANHJR010000033.1 GCA_947461165.1 Saprospirales bacterium
AAATATGTCATCCCTTGTGCTAATGGCACGGATGCTCTTCAAATAGCGTTTATGGCCCTCGGGTTGATTCCTGGTGATGAAGTCATTGTTCCGACCTGGACATATGTTGCTACTGCTGAAGTTATTGCCTTGCTTGGATTAAAGCCAATTTTTATTGATGCAGACCCAATTAGCTTTAATATTGATGTTGCCCAAATCGAAGCATCAATTACTCCAAGAACGAAAGCAATAGTTCCAGTGCACCTCTATGGCCAATGTTGCGATATGGAATCTATTATGGCAATAGCCAATAGACATAATTTATTTGTCGTCGAAGATACTGCTCAAGCTATCGGTGCCGAATACACATTTAAATCTGGACTGAAAGGTCAAGCTGGAACCATAGGACATATTGGAACGACCTCCTTTTTTCCATCCAAGAACCTTGGATGTTATGGTGACGGTGGTGCGATGATGACAAATGACGAAACCTTGGCAAAAAAAATGAAAGCAATCTGCGATCACGGACAGACAGAACAAAAGTATTATCATAACATCGTTGGTGTGAATTCTCGATTGGACTCGATCCAAGCTGTCGTGTTAAATGCAAAATTGAAGCTTCTAAAACGATATGAAGACTCAAGAAACGAGGTCGCTCAGAAATATTCTAAAGCATTTGAAGGGTTGAATCATGTTGTTTCACCTGCCATATCTTCCTGGAGTACTCACGTGTTTCATCAATACACCCTTCGAATAACCAATGGAAAACGCGATGACTTGAGAGAACATCTAGCGTCAAAGAATATCCCTTCTATGATTTATTATCCACTTCCATTGCACCATCAAAAAGCGTATCAAGTCTATCTTATGGGCACAGAGAGTCTTCATGTTTCAGAACAATTGGCTACGGAGGTGATTTCGCTTCCAATTCATACCGAAATGAAGTCAGAACAACAAGCTTTTATTATTCAAGCAGTCAACGAATTCATGATATGAACTCAGATCCATTTTTTTGTCATCCTTCCTCCTATATCGACCAACCTAGCTCCATCGGTGAGAGAAGCAAGATTTGGCATTTTTGTCACATTATGGAGAACAGTTCCATTGGTAAAGATTGTAATATTGGACAAAATGTTGTCATCAGTCCCGATGTCGTAATTGGTGACCGTGTCAAAATTCAAAACAATGTTTCTGTCTATTCAGGCGTCATTATTGAAGATGAGGTATTCCTAGGGCCATCATGTGTATTTACCAATGTGATCAATCCTAGAAGTGCTGTGGCTCGAAAAAGCGAATATAAAACGACCTTGATTAAACGCGGAGCCAGCGTCGGCGCAAATGCCACAATTATATGCGGAGTAACACTCGGTGAATACTGCTTCATTGGCGCTGGAAGCGTCGTCACGAAGGATGTAGAACCGTATAGTCTTGTATTGGGTAATCCTGCAGTGCCCAAAGGTTGGTACAGTGCTCAAGGTTACAAACTTATTTTTGATGAAAGAGGCGTTGCGACTTGTCCTTCTGGAGATCAGTATGAGTTTCGCGAGGGAAAAGTTGTTTTGAAATAGGTTTTTACATTTTCCATTGCATATAATGGATCTGGCTTCCTTTGGACTTATGCAATTGCTCGTAATAGGTTTCAACTCTGAGGATATCATCAATTTTTTTATCTATGCCATAGATATTTTCTAGGCACTGAATAACCTCCTCCCCTCGACCATCAAGAACTCCAGATGCATATCGAAACAATGGAAAGTTATCTGTTTTAAAATGATAAGTGATCTTTTTATCTGAAAAATTGCGTTGGTAATAGTTTAGAAATTTTGGAGAGATGAGTCGATTTCCTCTATCAGAAAAACTTGGAAATGGGTCTGGGAAGGTAATCCATACTTCATCAATTTCGTTCTTCGCAATAAAATGGTGCAACAATTCTATTCTAGTCCGAATAAAAGCGATATTGGTAAGTCCTTGATCTTGTGCCAATTTGGCACCAGTATAAATTCTATTTCCCTTGATGTCAACGCCAATGAAGTTTTTGTCTGGATATTTGGCACCTAATGCTACAGAGTATTCTCCTTTGCCGCACGCGAGCTCCAAAATGAGCGGATTTTCATTGCCAAAATGCCCATTTTTCCAATTGCCTTTGTGGGTTATTTTTTCACTTTTGTGGATGAGCTCAGGTTCATGAAAACTGAAGTTTTCATAGACGTTAGGCATTTGTTTCAAAGCCTCAAATTTGGCTAATTTATTTAGGCTCAAGTCGGGTTAATTATTAGTTGAGATTGGTTATGATTTTTAAACTTTGTCCAATAGAAAGAGGTTTCTCAATGATCAGATCATTCCATTTTAAAATGTCATTGGGCGAAACCTTATACCTCTTTGAAATTTTAAAGATGTTTTCTTGTGGAGCCACTGTATGGATAATTATTTGTTTGTCCGTGTTTGGAATAGGTTGTGCTTCTTCAATTTGCTGAAAACTGGGATTAGAGGTCATATTGGAAACGATAGCCTGAACTCGCTTTCTTTTTTGTTCTTCTATTGTTGCTTCTTTTTCTTGCTGAACGGCAAAATAAGACCTTGTTCTCATATAACTATTTCTTTCCGAGCTTAAAAACACACTTTCACCAACAGCTGGTTGTTCCCATTTTTCAAGTCTATTAAGCGCTCTGAGCGATTGGGTTGTCACACCATATATCTGTGAAATATCATAAAGGCTTTGGCCTAATTTCACTTCGTGCGCGCCAAGTTGATTGACTTTCAACTTGGCCTGCAAAAAAAAATTCTGTCCAACGATAATGGGTTGTTCGCCTTCAAGCTCATTGAATATATACAAATCATGTAGCGCTATTTTTTCTTTATTGGCAATCTCTTGAATATCAAACGCACTATCAACAACAACCAGCTTTAGATTGTTTGCAATGTTCTTTTTAGTAACTTTTAATGCCAAAGAATCTTTGTACATCTTGACAGGATCAATCATTAGACTTCCTGTGCCATCATCTCCCTTAGAATTAGATTGGGTTGAACCATAATTATCAAACTCGTAAAGTTTAAGATCTTCAATGTATTTAATCAAAATCAAAGGATAGTTCGGATTTGTAGCATACCCAGCAGACTTCAATCCATAGGCCCAAGATTTGTAATCTTTCATATCATATTTAAACAAAAATTTATATCGCTCGCCAATACTTAGAAATAAAGAATGATCACGAAACGATTCCTCTGCAGTCGTATAGGCTCTGAAACACTCATCTTTTGTGTCATCGTCTTTGATATATTTCATTCCAGTCCAAGTATTTTTACACTTAATGCCAAAATGATTTTTGCCAATTTTTGCTAGATCTGAATTTCCACTTTCTGTTTCCAAGATTCCTTGGGCGAGTGTTATGCTTGCAGGTATTTTATAAAGGTTCATTTCTTCAATTGCAACTTTATAAAATTGGCTGATATATTGTTCCTTCGTCTGTTTTACGGGCAGGTTTTCTGCAGGCTTGTATTCCTTAGTTTTTATGAATGGTTTCTGTGAGTACAACACCATTGTGATTAGTGTGAAACATAGAAATAAAAATTTGTTCTTCATTTTTTGAGCTTTAATAATTTGCAAAGTTAAATTCAAAATCACCGAATGAGTTGAAAATACTTTTCAGTGAGTGTCTTGTAATAAGGAGATAGGCCTACTGGAGTACGTTGTATCTGTTGCTGATTTTTCTTTTTATCCTCAAGATATTTCTTCATCTCATTTGGCATAGGTGGTGGGATGTTTTTGGCTCGTTCACTTTCTCTGCGTTCCTCTTGGTCCTGCTCTTGCTCTGCCTTTGCAGATTCTAGCAGTTTGATTTGAATTTCTTTTTGACGTTTAAGCGTTTCTTGATAAAGTTTTCTATTCACAAGTTCTCGCTCCGTCTGTTCCATTTTATCCATAACATCATTCAGGTTGTTGCCAAAAGGTTTTCTTCCTGATTTGTCAGGCTCATTTTTTTCATTCTCAAGTTTCTGAAGTGCATTTCTAAGCGCTTGTTGTTGAGCTACAATCTTTGCTATTTCTTTGGCATCCATTTCTCCCGATTGACTTCCCTCTTTTCCTGATTTTTCTTTGCCCGCCTCACCAGGGGATTTATTTTGTTCGCCTTTTTGACCGTTATCTCCTTCTGTCTTTCCATTGGCCTTTTCTTGCATTTTCTTTTGCAATTGTTCCATTTGTTCATTTAGCTGGCTTTGCATTTCTGCCAATTTCTCCATACTCATTCCTGATTTTTTCTTCTTTTTTTTGCCGCTTTTAGGATTATCACATTGCTCATCGCTTTCCTCATCTTCAATATTTTTCAAAGATTCACTAAGGGATAGGCCAAGATTGTTGTAGGCTGTCATCGCAAATTGTTCGTTGCTCACCGCTTCGTTTGGCCGACGTTCGGTTAGCTTATAAATTGCTGCATTCGATTGATCATTGATTTTTTCGAGTTCAGTAAATATAAATTTTTTCAATTTTGACTGTCTTGAAGCAACCTTGTATAACGAGTCTTCCACCATCCAAAAGTCCTCCAATAGCTTCTTCTGAATTTGAAAAAGTTTGGGATAACTAGGCGACTGAATAGTGGTGTTTCGGGTCAATGCTACCAGTTTTTCTTGCTCAAATGAAAGGTGCATGACGTTTTCCAAAATCCTTCTAATCGTTCGAATATCTTCTTTTTTCTGATTTGCTTTTTGCTTCTTCTTCAGCTTTTTCAATTTATCACGAGCGTCGCTTAGCTTGTTTTTAGCTTCTTTTTGGTCTATTTCAGCCTTTTCCTTGTTGTTTTTGGACAAATTCTCCTCAGCCTTTTCCTGCTCTTCCATAGCGCCGTCTAGATCCTTTTGGATTTCGTCAAAATCCTTCTTATCCGTTTTATGCAATTCTTCATTCAGTTTTTTTATTTCCTCTAGCGTTTTCTTTGCCTCTGAGGTCTCTGTTTTTAACCCTTTCTGCTCGTCCTTTGTTTTTTGATTTAATTCGGTCTCAAGTGATAACTTTTCTTGATTTTTGGCTAACTTATCGAGTTTCCCAATCAAATCATCAACTTTCTGCTTATAATCTAAGTTTTTGTATAGCTGAAGTAGACGATCCATATTTTTTTCCATTTTCTCAGATTGATTGTCCATTTTCTGAATATCGTTCATCATTTCTTTTTTATCCTGATTATTCATTAATTTCTCAATTTTATTGAGAAGATTTTCATACTCCTGAGATTTCATCTGGTTGATGATGTCGTTCATTTGTTTCTGCTGGTCTTTTATAGCCTGATCTTGAGGCTTTAACTCATTCTTCTTGTCAAAGTTTCGCTCGATTTCCTTTTGCAATTTCTCAAACGCTGATTGCATTTCTCTTTGCTTTGCAATCAATTCCTCAAGTTGCTTTTTATCATTGAAATCGAGCTGGTTTTTTTCCAGCATTTTCTTACGAAGTGCTTCCAGTTCTTTTTGGATCTGCTTGGCTTCTTTGATAGCATCTTTCATCTGAGACTGAATCGCTAGACTGTTTTTGGATATCGTTCTTTCAATTTCTTTTTCAGTCAGTTTTTTATATGAATATACACTAGAGCGAGAAGATTTGGAACCATTCACTGCGTCATTATCGTATACTTCAAAGTAGTAATTGATCTCTGCACCTTTTGGAAATTGTGAAAAAATTGTCTTCGTAGAAAATTGAAATGAAGCGTTCTTGCCTCTTGGAATTTGCACTTGAAAAGAATACGGGTTGCCCGCAACCTGTGCTTTGAGCCAAAGCGTGTTGACTCCATAATCATCGCTTACATCCCCTGCATAATATTTGATATCGTTGACGCTATCAGAAAATTCATTGACTGAAACGGTAGGATGGGCATCAGGCAAAAGGTTAATAGCAAAATGTTGTGTATCTACCTTTGGACTTAGATTGTTCTGGGATATTATCGTATAACTATTTATTTTTTTTAGTTGCAATTTCAAGCCAAAAGCGTTGCTATATTTATTAGCCGGAAATACGTTATTATTGCCAACAATACTTATTTTATCTACATTATCTGTCTGAAATCGCCATAAAACCGCAGAGCCCTCAGGGGCGCTAATGTCTCCGATGTTTTTTTGAACCCTTGTTTCGATTCCAGTATAAGCCGGCGGTATAATGGTTAGTTCAATGTCTTTTATGAAAGGCTTAGGCACAACATCAATTTTGTATTCATCTGAAAAAAACCCTGCGGACAATAGTCTAAAGCTGCCTGATTTTTCAATATTCTGCAGGCTTGCCTCATACATTCCATTCTGCATTTTATTCATTGTGGTCTTGACTCCTAGATATTCAATTGCCAAGTCATCTGGCAACGATTTTCCTTGAAGACGAGCTCGTATTTGCAGATTGTCATACTGCTGAACCTTCAAGTTAGAATTGAGCAAAATAAAATCAAATGGCGCCTTAGGAGTAAAGGTTTGATCATAATTGATAAGTCTATACGTTGTTTCACTAAAAAAGGCAGGTTTGACGGCAACGATAGCAAATATTCCCAAAAGGACATACAAAAAATACCTCAGCAATTTCTTGTTGATTGCCCAATCTATTGCTTCCCCAAATCTCAATAACGCTAGATTCTTTGATTTTTGATCTATGGAGGCTTCAATAAGTGAATTGGAGTAGTGGCTTCCATACATTTCACGCAAAAACAGAATGTTCAAAAGCTTATCTTGGACCTGCGGAAAATGCTGCCCGATGATCTTCGCTGCCGTCTTTTGATCAATTCTTTTTCGGGTATTATAATAGTATGCGAGAGGCCTCAATACCCAAAAACCCACCTGTAAAATCATTGTGAAAATGGATCCCCAGAAAATAACTCTACGTATGCTGGACCCCAAATAGAGATTATACTCCAAGGTTGTACCAATGAGATAAAAGCTAAGGCCCATAAGAACAACCATCAGTAATCCCTTCAGAATTTGTTGCAGATAGTAACTAGACACAAATACACCAAGTCGTTGGACGAGGTGGTCATAAGCGCTTTGAGGTGTGCTCGTGTTCATAATATACAAAAATAGTTGAAATAGGCTAATCCATTGGAAGAAACAAGCCAACCATATATCGAACTATAACTAGAAATGCAACAATACTCAATAATCCAAAAACAAAAAAAATGGCGACCGTTTGCAGATAAATTTTTGCTCCTGTTCCTTGATGGCGTCCATGAATCCAGTGATCTTCAAGAATTTTCATGTTCTTTTCGTTGGATCTAAGAAATATGTCTTTAATGTTTCCAAAGAGAGGTATCATACTCCAAAAATAGTCAATAATGATGTTTTTTGCCATTCGTGCCCTTACTTCTCCTGAAACGCCGTGCCTATGTGCCATTCCCATCAGCCCAAAACCGGTCAATAATCCTGAAAACGGACCAAGAATAGGGATCAAGCTTAACAATGGATCTATCCCAAACTTGATATTCAAAAAAGGAATCGTGAATTGGGAGTCCAGCAATCTCGCGAATTTGCGCATTTGAGACAATTTTGATTTGTCAGATGACAGCATGTGTTTATTTTAAGTGATTCGTTTTCGAATCAATAAATTGAATACCAACCTAAAAACAAAATGAATGCTATCCTCCCATCACGCGGATGAGTTTCTGTATCTGATTGTCCCACCAAAGTTTCTGATCTTCTATATCATCTGGTTCGGCAAAATCATTTATGGTAAGTACGGTGTCACCACTTATTTCATTGATGCTGATGGCAAATTCAAAAAATTCATCCTCATGGCTATTTTCCCAATGAAAAGCAACCAACTCTTCTTCGATATCATCAATCAAGATAGCTCTTTCAGAATAGCCCTTCCACATAAAAATAAACTCATCGCCCTTATAGTCGACGGTGTCGCAAAACCATTGTGACAAATGCGTCGGTTGACGAACAAAATCGTACAATATTCTTGGGGATGCTCTCAATACATAATCGATTTCGAAAACTTCTGCTGCCATATTTTTTTAAATTCTATTTCCTTGTTTAATTATTTTGAAGCCTTTGTGTCCTTGTCTTCATTGTCTCCGATTCTTCTTATCTGATCAGGTACCAAAAAACTTGACGGGTAAAATCTTGCGAGTTTTTTTAAATCGCCTCGAGCTGATTCTTGATCTACATAATCACCTATTCTCACTTTATAGTATGGTTGCATATAAGTCAAATAACATCGCATTCCAGGAAATTTTCCGTAAAATTCCGATTTGATGCGATTCGCATCTTCTCTGTTGTTCCCATTGTATATTTGAATTCGAAACCCTTCTGAAAAAGGTTTTCTCTTGACGATCATTTTATGACTTTCGATAAATTTCTGGACACCGCTATGATCCATGATCATAGAATTATTTGAAATTGTCGAATCGCCACCGCTTTGTGAATAGCTCAAAAGTCCTGAGCAAACCGCCAGAAGCAAGACTATTAATTTCAACATTTTCATTCGACAATTCATTCAGGGTGCTAATCTAGATATTTCCCACAGATTGGCTGATGATTTTTTAAAACGCCATCGATCGTGAAGCCTTCCTATCTGTCCTTGCCAAAACTCTATACTGCTTGGGATAACAGTGTATCCACCCCAAAAAGGTGGACATTCTATATTGTTTTGTTCTTTGATTTCTTCAATCCTTTTTAATAATTCTTCACCTTTGATCTCTTGACTTTGAGGAGATGCCATGGCTGATATTTGGCTTTCGATCGGTCGAGTACTAAAATATGCTTCAGATCGTTCTCTTGAAATCTTCACGGCTTTTCCGCAGATTCTCACTTGTCTCTGACTCATTGGCCAAAAAAACAATAACGACACATCATTGTTTTTATCGATTTCTTGACCTTTAGCGCTATTGTAATTTGTAAAAAAAACGAAACCATCATCTTTCAATTCCTTTAGCAAAACTACGCGTGCGTTTGGGGTTGGGGCTGAGGTTGACAAAATCATTGCATT
>CANHJR010000034.1 GCA_947461165.1 Saprospirales bacterium
CATATAAATTTAATTAGTAATATTTAACATTATTTATTTAGCAAATGCTTAAACAATTCTAGCAAATGCATAATTTCTTATTATAGCTTATCAAAATTAGGGCCATCATTGAGCTCAATATCGAGAAAACAAAGTCTGGCTTTCGTTCATTTATATATTGAACCGCATCGACTATGGGATCTAACAATGCTTTTATATCTATCGGTAGCCAATTGTTAGATTTGATTATACTCTGCAGCACATTGATGCATCGCACTTCGTCTTCGATTATAATACACCTTGTCATAGATTCTTTAGATTTAAAAAAATGGATACTTGAGTTTTATGTTTATTGTCTTCTAATGATTTCATTATATAGTGAATGTCTAAATTATATGAATGGTCGCATATTTCTATTCGTTCATTGATGATGTCAATAGCCAAAGAGCTATGATCATTCTTACTCGAATCGTTATACTTATTTTTTGTATCAATTTTGATGCCATTATGTCGTAGATCAAAAACTAAATGGTTATTTTCTTCATTTACATTAAAATATAATTTTCCTTGAACCTCTAATTTTCCAATTTTTCCATGTCGAATTACACTTTCAAAAATTGGCTGTAAAATCATCGTCGGTATTTGAATATGATTGTATTTTTCGGTATTCAAATCTTTGATAAAATAAAATTGATTATCAAATCGCATTCGTTCCAGTTCGAAATAGATGTCTATCAATTGATTTCATCGTTCAATTTGACAAATTCATTTTTAGAATTATATGAAGCAAGACAGACGAGTTTGGCTAATTTGCTGAGACAGTATTGAGTCTATTCTGCATGTCCATATTTTCTCGGTTCAGATTGGGATCAGGCTTCAAAATAGCCTATGTAGCGGCTAACCCTTTGCACATTTTTATTTTTTACAGGCTGTTTTCCCAGAAGGTTCTATACTGGAACTCCTTTTTTTCAAGCATACTTAGCTTTTCTTCTAGATGTAAAATTATTTTTTTTTGAGTGTCAATCGTATATCTTAAATCAGCCTCTAAAGACTTTGAATTGGCGCAAGCACTACATTTTCCATCACTCGTTAGATAGTCATCAACTTGTTGAATTTGGCTCTTATACATTTCACCTTCCTCTGTGATTAACCATTCTGGATTCAGCTCCGGAAAACATTTTAAGCATTTGCGTAAAAAATCTTGTGATATTTTATAATTACGCCGAATTATGGAATGAATAGTATTTCTTTTGAGGTCAATTTTTCGCTCTAATTCGGAAATATTTATTTTTTCTTTTTCTAGTAAGGCATTGATAATCTTTGACATATAAATCAATTGATAATATTTAACACTGCTATTATGGCAAATGCCTTGACAAATCTAGCAAATGCCTTATTTTATATTATAAGTTATTAAAACGAATACTTGAGTTTTATATTCATTGTTTTCTAAGGATTTCATTTTATATCGAATGTCTAATTTATAGGAATGGTTGTCTGGTTTCTATTTGTTCATTAGGTATATCAATAGCCATAAAACGAGGATCATTCGGACTCGACTCTTTTTACTTCTGTGTCACATCAATTCTGATGCCATAAACTCGTATATCAAAAAATAAATGTTTACTTTCTTTATATACAGTAGGTTATATTTATCCTTAACCCTCCCGTTGTCCAATTTTTTCATATCGAATCGCATTTTCTTGATACATTTACATTAGCGCTATTAAGTTTGTACTTCTAAATAAATTATTGATTTTGAAGTAAATCGATACTATTAGAGTGTCAAATCTTCGCGTTTGATTCTTGTTTTTTACTTTTGAATTTCTATGGTTGCAATAAAATAAATGGTCTTGAAGCCTAAACGAACGAACATGTACATCAAAATAGCTGTTTTACAGATCTTCATTTGTTTTATTTTTTTTTCATGCAAGGTGTCAGAACGAATTCCGCCGCAAATGGATGTGATCTCCGTGATAAAAAGAACCTGTGATTCATCCCGAAAAATAAACCATTTCTTCTCCTTACATGCTGGCGAAGTAATTCCTATGACTTATCGGAAACTTGCAGTCATCAATTCTGTCAATGGCAATAATCCAACATACGACCCACAAGAGAAACTCAAACTTGAAGCCCTCAATCAATGTGCTGATGGGATCATTCAATTGATGAGATTCAACTCAAGAGGCAATTTTGGAGTTAAATCAAGCATGGAATGTGAGATTCAGAAAGAATCCTATCCTGTCAATGCCTATACCGCTCTCGCCGTGGAAATCATCAATCGTGACAGCATCCAATATCTGCGTTCAGATTCTGCAATTGTCAAAAAATGGAACCAAATGGCCGATGCTAGGATAAGAAAAGCATCCGCTTGCCAGGAATGTGAATTGAAAAAAGGACCCAAGGGGCTAATCATTGGGCTAGGTGGAATTGGTGGTTTATTCTTCCTGCTTACCCTTTTGCGCTAGAGCTTAGATTTTTCCAATTGAATAATTCGTTCTAAAATTTCAGGAAGTCTCTTGATAAGGGCTTGAGCCTTGAGCATAGGTGTGTATTCCCAAGCTGGAGTGCCAGTGACAGTGCTATCTTCTTTCAATGATTTTGAAACACCGCTTTTTGCATTGATGCGGCTTCGATCACCTATATGGATATGGCCTACGATACCGGCCTGACCACCTATCATGACCTGATTTCCGATTTTGGCACTTCCCGAGATTCCTGTTTGGGCAGCGATCACAGTATTGCGACCGATGACGACATTGTGCGCTATTTGAATGAGGTTATCTAGTTTGGTTCCAGACATGATTTTGGTGCTGCCCATGGTTGCTCGATCAATGACCGTATTAGCACCTACTTCGATACTTTCCTCGAGAATGACATTGCCTATTTGAGGTATTTTGTTGTAGGAGCCGTCGGCAGTTGGTGCAAATCCAAATCCATCACTACCGATCACAACCCCAGAATGAAGAATACAGTGATCACCTATAATACAATCTTCATATATCTTAACACCAGAGTGTATGATTACGTTTTTTCCTATTTTGACATTTTTCCCAATAAATACGTGAGGAAAAATTTTAGTACCCGATCCTATCGATGCATTATCTGAGACATAGGCAAAATTAGCAATAAAAACATCGTGATCAATGACTGCAGATTTGCTGATATGAGCTCCTTCTTCAATTCCTTGATTGGTAATTTTCTTTTGATAAAATTCCAGTAATTTCGCGGCAGCCTCATAGGGGTTTGAACAGTGAATTAAGGTCGTGGACTCAGGTACATTGTGGCTGAAATCATTAGATACAAGAATGATCGAAGCTTTTGTATTGGCTAAATATTCTGCATATTTCTCATTGGCAAAGAAGCAAATACTCTCGGCTGTGGCTTCTTCTATTTTGTCAAATTTGGAAATGGTCGCGTCTTCATTACCTGCGACTCGACCAGCGATCAATCCTGCTATTTCTTTGGCTTTATATTGCATAAAGCAAATGTAAACTTTTTTGATTAATTAGTTGCATTGCAAAATGCAACTACAATTTTGCAAATGACCTATTCAGATTGTTTTCTACATTTGTGACAAATTAGAATTAGAATGGTAATTACAGCAATTAATGGTCAAGTTGGTTATGTCATCCTCAATCGTCTTGAGAAAAAAAATGCCTTCAATCCTGAAATGATTCAGGCCATCAAAGATGCATTCATCGACTTGGAAGCGAACCCAATTGTCAAGGTTGTGGTGCTTTCATCGTTTAGTGATGTGTTCTGTGCAGGGGCCGATCTGGAGTATTTGAAGCAATTGCAGTTTAATTCCTTTGAAGAAAATTTGAAAGATTCGGAAGTGGTCAAGAGCCTCTTTGAATTGATCTATACTTACCCAAAAATAACCATCGCCCAAGTGGAAGGTCATGCCATCGCAGGAGGATCTGGTTTGGCGACGGCCTGTGATTTTTGTTATGCTGTGCCAGAAGCTAAGTTTGGATATACCGAAGTGCGCATCGGATTTACACCTGCGATCGTTTCTGTATTTCTCATTCGAAAAATTGGTGAAGCAAAGGCTAGAGAGTTATTGCTTTCTGGTAAGTTGATTTCTTCATCACATGCTCATCACATCGGAATGATTTCAGAGGTTTTTGAGCCTGCCGAGATCAAAGAAAAAGTGGCAGAAATAGCCTCTGAGCTGGCGCGGGTCACGAGTGCTGAATCTATTCTCATGACCAAGAGTTTATTGAGTGAGCTTTATGACAAGTCACTCCCAGATGCTATGAACTTAGGCGCTCTGTACAATGCAAAAATGAGAGAAACAGCTGATTTTAAAAAAGGAATCACTTCCTTTATCAATAAAGAAAAACTAACCTGGTAGCCTATTTGCCTCATTGAGAATTGCTTCTACAAAAGCTGTCCAAGAATAGTTGGATTTGTCTCGAGCGATATTCTGACGATAAATCTCACGATTGTCGTTTGCATAGAAATTTAGAATACCTTTCGAAATGGATTGAGCATTAGCATCGACGATTAATCCGTGTGTATTGCCTTCCACCATTTCTTTGATACCACCCACATTGGTTGCTATTATTGGAAGATCATAGTAGAAGGCGATTTGGGTGACCCCACTTTGGGTAGAAGCTTTATACGGCAATATCACCGCGTCGGCGGCAGAGAAATAGTCGGCAATTTTAGCATCAGGAATAAAGTCTGTGTGCCAATAAAGCTGATTTTCAATTCGGAGGCTTGAAACCATGGATTCATACTTTTCACGATTGGCATAAAACTCTCCTGCTACGACTAATTTTATGTTTTGATCTTTGATTTCTGGGCTAGACATGGCTTCAAGTAGCAAATCAAGTCCTTTGTAGTCTCGAATAAATCCAAAAAATAGAATGATTTTTTGATCTATCGGCAGATGAAGATTTGTTCTCGCCTCTGACTTTGACTTAGGAAGAGAGTAGCTGTCATATAGTGGATGTAGCGTTAGAATACTCGGCTTGCTGGTCAAGCTGGAGAGATCTATCCGGACCTTTTCACTCATCGTCAAAAAGAAATCGGAAACCCAAAAAAATAATCTGGAAACCGTTTTTTCGTAGAATTTGGGCTCATGAGAAATCGCATTGTCTACGATCGTGAAAATCTTTGAAAA
Organism: Saprospirales bacterium; assembly: GCA_947461165.1. Lineage (GTDB taxonomy): Bacteria > Bacteroidota > Bacteroidia > Chitinophagales > JADJOU01 > CHPMRC01. Next base: position 5,114 of record CANHJR010000034.1, read on the forward strand.
TCGATTCATTTTGAGAATGCTCGCAATCACAAAATAGCAAGGTGCCATAAATGAAATCCAATATCGAAAAATCACAACGTCAGCCCGCAAGCGATATAACTCGAACCCAACTTTGATCCAATTGAATGGATTGACCGAATTTACTTTGCGGATGTTTGGTACGATATCCGGATGCGGGTTCTCCAAAAATTGGCTTGTTCCAGGAAAAAGAAAATTGGGGTATTGTAAACTAAAGTTGAAAATAGTCACATCGTGTCCTTGGCTTTGAAACTCCAAAGCAAGGCGTTCATTGAAGGTTGCGAGTCCTCCGCGATATGGATTGGCAGTGCCAAGAATGACGATTTTCAAATTGGTTTATTTATCTGCAAAGGTATAATAAATTGTGGAATCTTAAAACTTCTCACCTTGAATGTAAACACAATCTACAATATTCCTGCCAAATGAGTATGGTATGGAGGCTATGGATTGGAGCTCTTTAGAAACGATAAAATTAGCTAACTTTCCGACACTGATACTGCCGACTTCGTGCGCCAAATCCATCGCATAAGCGCCATTGATAGTCGCTGCATGGAATGCTTCGACAGGGGTCATCCTTTGGTATATGCAAGCTAGAGAAAGCACAAAGTTCATATTGCCACTTGGTGTACTGCCCGGATTGAAGTCAGATGCTAGCGCAATGGGCAGTCCAGAATCAATCATTTTACGAGCAGGTGCATATGGTATTCGGAGAAAAAATGAACAGGATGGCAGAGCCGTTGGCATAGTCATTTTACTTTTTAAGTAATCTATCTCAATATCGGTCATTTCCTCTAGATGATCTGCCGACAATGCTTGGCGATCAACAGCCAATTGGAGCGCGCCAAAATTGGAAAGTTGATTGACATGCAGCTTAGATTTAAGACCATATTTCTCGGAATGATCTAGAATTGTCTGAGCCATCTCTATACTGAAATAGTTCTTTTCTATAAAAATATCAACGAAGTCCGCCAATCCTTCCCGAGCCACAATATCAATAGCCGGAATGACGACTTCTGTAATGTATGCCTGCGGATTGGACTTGTAAAGAGCTGGGATGGCGTGAGCACCAAGAAAGGTTGCCCTGATTGGAATCTTGAAGTTTTGTTTAAGTTTTTGGATGACTCTCAACATCATCAATTCGGATTCTATCGTGAGGCCATAGCCAGATTTGATTTCAATCGCTCCGGTACCCATTTTGATAACTTCGGTCAGCCTTTTGGCAGATCTATTATACAATTCCTCAAATGATAACTCCCCAAGTTTCTGAGCGCTATTGAGAATTCCACCTCCAGATGCGGCAATTTCTTCGTAAGTTTTACCTTGAATTTTCATTTCAAATTCTTGCTCTCTAGGCTCTGCAAAAACAATATGTGTATGTGAATCGCAATAGGTTGGCATTATGCTTGCACCATTCAAATCGATCGTTTCGAGATGATCTCCTTGGAAAAGAGCCATCTGTCCAATCTCAGCAATTCTCCCATTTTCGACAATGAGAAATCCGTTTTCAATGGTATTCATTTGACTCATTTCTACTCCAGAAACTTTTTTAAATTCAGGATTCAAAATGCCATAAATTTTGGATATATTGATAAAGGCTTTTTTCATGTGTTTATGTTTTTGATTTTTTATTGGTCACATGCGATTCGCAACAATAAAATAATCGTTTGCTTGTTTATGAAAATGCTAATTTTATTATGCTCATCTCATTTACGTTGTTTTATTCCAATAAATTGTTTGGTGTCAGTTTCAATTGCAGTCATGTGAGAACTCATCATTCCAAGAATTCCAATAATATTTTTATGGGAATCTTCGATAATGCAATTGCTTCTCTTCTGATTTGTGGACCATTTCATTTGCTGAAATAGGTCACTAAGTTTCTTTGATTTTCCCTTCATTCCATAAGGCTGAATATGATCTCCGAATTGAAAAGAGCGGATTAAAATCGGGAAGTTCATTTTGTCGAGATCAATATAACAGGCTTGAGGTTCAAATGTGGTTGGATTTTCAAGTATTTGAAATCTAGGGTCAGATTTTAGGTCGCTTAGATTCTGGAATAAAATAGGAATAGGCTCGCTTTGTTCCATCTGAATAATGATCCCGTTTTTTACCTCAAGAGTGATGCATCCACAGCTTATAATATGCCTTTCAGAATCAAAAAGACAGGTTTTAATTTGATGTATCTGGTCAGAACTTGGCTCAAATTGTTGAAAGATATAGTGCAGAATGGTAGAAATGTATCCTTTATCTTGATAAGCCGCGAGGTTGATCGTTTTTTCTTGATCGAATTTTTCTTTGCAACGTTCGAATTGGTCTCGGAGAATTTCAGAAATTTCTGTGGACCAGGTTTTAATATTCTGTATGGACTTTCTATAGTTTGGGTTTAGGTCTTGGATTATGGGAATAAGATCGTGCCGAATCTTATTCCGCTTGTATTTTCTTTCTATGTTGGAGGAGTCTTCGCGATAAGCTATTTTGTTTTCAACAACATAATTCTCAATTTCAATTCGTGAGATGTGGAGCATTGGTCGAAAATAATTTGGTTCTCGAGATCCACCAATCCCTTGGATTCCTTGAATCCCTGTGCCAGAAACAATTCTCATTAAGATCGTTTCGATATCGTCGTCCAAATGATGGGCCAGAAGAAAGGCATCGATATGATATTGGTCCGTCAATGACTGGAAGTAGCGATATCTCAGATTTCGTGCCGCTTCTTCTATGGAGGTCTTCTCTTGTTTTGCGTTCTTCTCTGTTTCGAAAGATATCGAATAAAATGGAATGTGGTGCTGTTGAGCAAATTTTTTCACAAATTCTTCATCCTGATTTGATTCCTCCCCGCGAAGTTGAAAATTACAATGTGCGATCGAAAAAGGAATCGTTTTTGACAACAAGGTATTGGCCAAAGCCATGCTGTCCATACCTCCGCTGCATGCGAGAAATATGTTCTTCTTTTGGTTTAAGAATTCAATCTTTGGATTCATTTTGCTTATTGGGAACAAAGTAATGGAATTTTGAATAACTTTGGTAGAATTCAATTTGTAAGGAATAAATTAAAGGAATTATATCTCATTAATATCAAATTGAAATCTTGCATTCAATAGTTTTTCTGACATTTATAGGATATTTGTCCAGTTAAAATATTTGATTTCCTTTACCTTTTTCTGAGAAGGAGATTATGAGGTATGATACAATAAATCCATTGGAAGCGGCGATGATTACTTTTTTCATTCTATGAGTTTAGCGTTTTGACAGATTCCGTTTCAATTATTATATCTTGAATGCAAAAGGATAAATAATGAGTCGGTACATAAACCATGTCAGAGAAAGCCATGGAGTCATTTTTTCGATGGACAGTCGGCGACTATGTTCATAAAACATGAATGAAAATACGATGCCATAGCACAGGGCATTGAGCATTTCGACATCTATCCCAAGGGAATGAATAAACTGAAGTCCAAAATGAAAGATTAGCAATAATGCTGCCCCAAGAAATGAAACAAAGCCGACATGTCCAGCATAGTTGTAAAAGTTTTTTTGTTTGAGTATTTTGAAAGCTATGAATTGAAATCCAATCTGTCCAAAGAAAAACAGGTAATCTCCATATGCTTTGTTTCCTATAAAATAGTTTTTCAAATTTTCCGAGAAATAAGTGGATGTGGCATAGTTCACTACAAATGCACTTATTAGGACAAGAACAATTCGCTGGCTATAATCTTTTCGTGGATTACAAGGGCATCGATCGCCACAGTCC
>CANHJR010000035.1 GCA_947461165.1 Saprospirales bacterium
AAATCATATTCTTGGCGTTCCATCCAGTTTGCGGCAGGATATAAATCCGTAATCGTTGGAATATTTGGCTCTTCGATCGATACAAATGTCTTCATTCGGAGGCTATATCCAGTAACTAAGTTTTTGACTTGGTACATCACGCCCAGTTCATTTCCTTTTTGGTTAGGATAGTGTAGACCGCACATAGTTGTCAAAAATTCCATTTTGAGAGAAGACTCCTTTTGTAAATATGCCAAGAGGCTGTGCACGTTATCATGGGAAGCTTCCAAAATCAATACACCATATTCTTCGGTATGCTTTAAAATCTTATCACCAAATTTTGCTAATAAATCCTTTAGCACATCATTGTTTACTATCATTATTCTATGTTGTATGATTCTAATAATTTTTGATATTCAGGAAGGTCTCTTCTTCTGACAGATTCTGTTCGAGCCAGCTCTTGAACTTTCATGACGCCTTCTATAATTTGTTCTGGTCGTGGAGGGCATCCGGGAACATAAACATCTACAGGAATGACTCTGTCTATACCTTGTAATACACTATATGTATCGAAAATTCCACCGCTACTAGCACATGCACCAACCGCGATAACCCATCGTGGCTCAGCCATTTGTTCATAGACCTTTCGAAGGATAGGTCCCATTTTTTTTGAGATAGTTCCCATCACCATGAGCATATCTGCTTGTCTTGGGGAGAAACTTAGGCGTTCTGAACCAAAGCGAGCAAGGTCATAATTTGGTCCCATCGTACTCATAAACTCAATGCCGCAGCAAGAGGTTGCAAATGGCAACGGCCACAAAGAGTTGGCGCGCGCCAAACCAAGCGCTTTGCTAAATGAGGCCAGCATGAATCCTTCTCCTTGATATGATTCAAGCTGCTCTGTTTTTATTTTATCTAATTGATTCATTTTTGAGGATTGTATGTTAATACAAACTGATTGATTATTTTTATTGAGGGTAAATTATTCTGTTTGATTCAAATTATTTGTTCCAATCTAAGACTCCTTTTTTGATGACATAATAGAATCCACAAAAGAAGAAACCAACAAAGACCAAGACGGCATAGAATCCAGCCCAGCCCATTTCTAAAAAATTGACAGCATAGGGATAGAAGAAGACTACTTCTACATCGAACAGAACAAAAAGGATGGCCACTAGAAAATATTTGACGGAAATAGGGAAACGGGCATCGCCAACGCTTTCAACTCCACATTCAAAGGTTTCATTCTTTTCTTTGGAATTTCGTTTTGGACCCAACATATGTGTTCCAAACAAGGTCAAAAATACAAATCCTAATGAAACAAGGATGGCAATTAGAATGGGAATGTAGGAGTTCATTGAATATTCAATATTTGTCGCAAATTTAATGAACATTGGTTTTATGAGCTCATTTTTATTGATAGAAAATAAGGAATTGTTCAAAAAAACTTTCTGAAATTTGTATTTTTAAATTCTGATGGAAAATTGTTTTAACTCCTGTCTTATTTTTCTGATTTCTCTGAAGGGAATGTTGCGGAAATAATTCCAATAAGTACAACAAGAATGAACACAACAAATACAGTAAACTCAATAATTTCTTTCATAGGTATTGATTTTGGTATGAGGATAGGTGTCTAACGTAAAATCATTCAAAAAAGGATATCTAAACTTGATTCTGATTTAACTTTGCGGATAACTATGTTGAAATCGATCTATTTTTTTTTGTTTTTTGTCGCTACAGGAACTTTTTTTGCCCAACAAAATTCATTGGAAGTAAATCCTTTGGGAGGTTCATTGTTCAATCACTCTCCGTCATTTAAAGCTATTATCACAGAGCCTTCTTTTGGTTTACGGGTGAATTATCTCAATCGACCTCAAAAAGCAGGTACTTTTTTTGAAAAATTCAATTATCCTTCAATAGGTATAGCCACGCATATCGTTCGATATGGGGATAATGAGATTTTTGGAAGTTCTATTGGTTTCAATTCCACGATTAGCTTTTATCTGAAAGAAAGAGAAAAGTATAATATTCAAACGACATTGGGTCTAGGAGCAGGATATCTTACGTCAAAGTTTGATCAAGCAACGAATCCAATGAATACAGCAATCGGCTCCAATTTCAATTTTTCAGCTAGTTTACAGTTTTCATCGGAGTTGTTTTTAACTCAAAAACTGGCAGTCAAGCCTGCGTTGGGTGTTTTACATTATTCCAATGCCCATCTTATCTTACCCAACCTAGGCACTAATTATTTATACGGGTCGGTAGGCTTGGTTACATATTTTAACCGCAAGTATCAAAAGGATAGTTTTATCAATAATCAAACCGATCCTATTCAATTTAAGAATGAGATTATTGTCAGTCCAGGGCTCTCAGATAGAGGTCGCTATATTGAGAATCGAATTCTTCCTACCTATGCTTTTCTGTACAATCGATTGTTTTGGACTAGCAGACATCATACCTTAAAGGCTGGTATCAGTGGTGAATACAAAAATTATGATTATGACTATAAAACCTTCACATTTGAAGAAAACGCAGATTTGGCTTTAACATTTGGAAATGAAATTTATTTTGGAAGAGCGAGTTTTCATGCGTTGCTTGGAGTTTATGTGCATTCCTATCTTTCAGCAGAAAAGAAAAAACATGCCTATCAACGCTGGGGAATGAGCTATCATTTTCCTATGAGATCAAAAAAAATAGGTTTGAGCGCGGGAGCTACACTGAAAGTTCATTATGGTGCTGCCGAGCTACTTGAAGGTCGATTTGCAATTCTTTTTTAGATTTTTTTTGGCACAATGTCAATTTTTAGTTTTACTTTTGTCTTAGATATATACTATGATGGTATTAAAGGCTCGTTATTTTCTAATAGGATTTCTTTTCATAGGACTTGTTTCTATGACGATCATTGATCGCGATGGCAGTGATTCATTGCGTGTATATCCACAACCTATAAAGGGAATCACAAAAGTGACTTCTGATCTTGAGGTCATGAGAGTAGAAGTTTATAATATACTAGGCTCTAAAGTGCTAGAAAGAAATGGAGAAGGAGATTTGGACTTTACCAATCTGCAGCCTGGTTACTATATTGTCAAGGCATCTACCGAAAAGGGAGAACTTATCAAGCGAGTTCAGAAGAATTAATCTTTTTTATTTTAATGGATTATTGGATTGATTTTTAGCAATTCTTTTACACTATTTTATCCAACCATTTTCTGAGGCCTATCAGACGCTCTTGGCTCAATATAGCCCTATCCTTTCTTCAACGAAACTTTTCACAGAACCTCCGACGAACCTTTAGTTATCATCTTGGGTACACAAAATGGAGGAAGCAACAAAGTCGACAAACTGGCAACTACTAGGATGCCAATCGTGTGAAATGAAAAAAGTAACAATCGTCCAATCGTAATGTTTTTTTAGCTTAACAAATGGAAACTATGGAAACTTTTTGAGTTTCTTTTTCTGGATATTTGATAGTTTTACAGCTTTAAAATCGAAGTAATTCAATATACTAATGAAGCAAATTATTCTATTCGTTATCTGCTTTCTAACTGGAGTCAATATTTCTGCACAGTCTCAATACACGATTAGTGGCACTATCAAGGACTCTAGAAATGGTGAGGCCTTAATTGGAGTGGCTGTGACACTTGCAGATAAGTCCACCGTTGGCACTAGAACCAATGATTATGGATTTTACTCAATAACTTTAGAACAAGGGCCGCAGCGATTGCGAGCAAAATACATAGGATTTAAGGAAGAGTTCAAAGAGATAACTCTCGATGGAGATAAAACAATCAACTGGGAGCTAGAGTCCAAGCAAAGCCTAAAAGAGGTCAATATCAAAGCCAAACGAAAGGATGACAATATCTCAAAGGCTCAAATGGGAACGGAAACGATCAATATCAAAGAAATTGCAAAAGTTCCGGTGCTCTTCGGTGAGAAAGATGTATTGAAAACCATCCAGTTGCTACCAGGAGTCAAGTCGGCAGGTGAAGGGAATGCTGGATTTAACGTCAGAGGTGGCTCTACCGATCAGAATTTAATTTTATTGGATGAAGCCCCAGTTTACAATGCCTCGCATCTTCTTGGTTTCTTCTCGACATTCAATAGTGATGCTATCAAGGACGCTACGATCATCAAAGGAAATAGTCCAGCAAACTATGGCGGACGACTATCTTCTGTTCTTGATGTTCGAATGAAGGAAGGTAATAATAAGAAATTCGCTGTCAACGGTGGAATTGGTTTGATCAGTTCTAGATTGACTGTCGAAGGTCCAATACAGAAGGAGAAATCCTCATTTATGCTTTCTGGTCGTCGCACCTATGTCGATGTATTTCTTCAAATGTCAGAAGAGTTCAAAAAGAATTCACTTTATTTTTATGACTTCAATGCGAAAGCAAACTATAAAATCAACGAAAAAAATAGAATATATCTATCAGGATATTTTGGACGGGATGTACTGGGATTTGGTGATATTTTTGGAATAGATTGGGGCAATGCTACCGGTACCTTGCGATGGAATAGTCTGATCAGTAAGAAATTATTCTCCAACACATCCTTGATATATAGTGACTATGACTATAATATCAAAATCACAAGTGGATCGACTAAATTCAATATCAATTCCAATATTACAGATCTTAATTTTAAGGAGGATTTTACTTATTTTCTAAATCCTAAGAACACTATAAAATTTGGATTAAACGCGATTCATCATAATTTAACACCAACTCGATTTCAAGGAGATTCTATAGACAATACAGCATTGAAAAAAGGTCGAAAATCGTTGGAAGGAGGACTCTATTTGACCAATACGATGACCCCTTCGGCCAAATGGAGTTTAGATTATGGACTTCGATTATCTACATTTACTATTTTAGGAGGGGATAAGTACAATCGATTCGAAGGAGATAAGAGGGTAGATAGTTTTGATCTGATAAGTCAGCGTTTTGGAAAGACTTATTTAAGCCCGGAGCCGAGATTTACCGCAAATTATATCATCAATGACAGTTCGAGTGTCAAAATAGGTTATGCTAGAAACACCCAGCATTTGCATTTATTGAGCAATTCTACATCAACCAGTCCAACAGATCAGTGGATAGGCAACTCATACAATATTCGTCCTGAAATTAGTGATCAAATTAGTATCGGTTACTCGCGAAATTTTGATGACAATAACTATGAATTGAATGTCGAAGGTTATTATAAAAACTTGCAAAATCAAGTAGATTATAAGAATGGGGCAGATATCAATACTGCAGTTGATGTCGAGAGTGAACTTCTCTATGGCGATGGAAGAGCTTATGGTTTGGAGTTGACTTTCAAGAAAAAGACGGGTAAACTCACGGGATGGATTGGCTATACACTCTCGCGGACGGAGCGTAACATCGATGGTATCAACATTGGAGATTGGTATGTGGCTCGGCAGGATCGAACTCATGATTTGTCCATCGTTGGAATTTACCAATTGACAGAACGTTGGTCTGTTTCGGCATTATTTGTATACAATACGGGTAATGCAGTCACATTTCCAAGTGGTAAATATAATATCGGTGGGCAGACTCAATTTTATTATACAGAGAGAAACGGATACCGAATGCCAGCATATCACCGCGTGGATGTGAGTGCCACTTGGGAAGGGAAGACCAATAAAAAGTTTCAAAGCTCATGGAATATCGGACTATATAACATCTATGGTCGTGAAAATGCCTATTTGATTCAGTTTCGAGACAATCCAAGCAATGCCAATGAGACACAAGCCTTGCAATACGCCTTGTTTAAATTCGTGCCGAGTATTACTTATAATTTCAAATTTTAATCACGCCTTGTACCCTAATTATGAAAAGTTTATTTACAGCCATTTGCCTAACATTTTCCATTCTTATCGTTAGTTGTGAAAAGGTCATTGATATTGACCTAAATACTGCGCCAAACCAGGTGGTCATCGAAGGCATTATCAATGATCAGCCTGGACCATATTTTGTAAAACTGACCAAGACCGTCGGGTTTAGTCAACCCAATAACTCATTGCCATTGATTTCTGGTGCCTTAGTTGTCATTCGCGACAACACAGGAATAGTAGATACCTTGTCAGAGACTCAGCCCGGTATATATGCGACATCTAAGATCGTAGGTGTTTCTGGCAGAACCTATGAAATGAATATAAATATTCAAGGTGAGACGTTTTTTGCTGTGAGTTCGATGCCAGTTCCATCTTCGTATGATTCATTGGGTTTGACCAAAATACCTTTTGGAGGTGCTGAGCAATTTTTTGCAACTCCATTCTTTAGGGATGGCCCAATGCAAGGTGATAATTATCGATTTGTAACCAAAATCAATGGTAAACAAGATAAAATCAATACCGCATGGAATGATGTCATTGGAAATGGAATAACAAGTAATCAGCCTATTTTTACAGACACCGAGCTCAAGAAAGGAGATACCTTAGAGGTAGAAATGCAATGCATTGATATCAACGTATACAACTACTTTTTCACACTTTCCAATATCGATCAAGGCGTAACGCCTTCCAATCCGCCAACAAATATCAAAGGAGATTGCCTAGGTTATTTCTCAGCACATACAAGTCGAAAGAGGACAACTATAGTTCCGTAAGTATTAAAAATTCATATGCGATGGATTATCCTTGGATATGAATCAGGGAGATCCAATGATTTTAATGTTCTTTTTTTGTTTTAAATCATTCGCTTTCCCAAATATTTATAAATTTGCCTTATGGAATTTATAAATTTATTTTATACCAGAATTGTATTGGTTTATTTGACATTCTTCATTATCAATATGAACTTAAATATATTTGTGGATAATAATAAGATCCAATACGCATCAGAAATTGCCGAGGAAAATGATGCAGAAGAGCAAGAAGATTCAAAAAATTTCTCAGAAAATGATGATTTTTTTATTACAACCTTTAAATCTCAAAAGAACAGCATAGAGCCTTATTACATCAGCAACGTTTATCAATGTTTAAATGAAGAGCTGATTCCAAGTCCATTTTTGCTCATATCGAGCCCACCTCCAGAGTCTTAGGTTCGATTTTCCTTCAAAACATTCACTATTGTAATTGCTGAATGTTCGTTTATTGATTTTTTCAAATTAGACATAATATAGCACATGTTCAAACATTTTAAGTACGACCTTCCTTCTGGAGTGGTCGTTTTTCTGGTAGCCTTACCTTTGTGTTTGGGTATATCCTTGGCCAGTGGAGCTCCATTTTTTAGTGGTCTCATCTCAGGAATAATAGGTGGAGTTGTCATTGGTTTTCTAAGTGGCTCCAAAATGAGCGTGAGTGGTCCTGCAGCTGGACTAGCAGCCTTGGTTCTGGCAGCTATTACTAGTATTGGCGATTTTCGATTGTTTCTCTGTGCAGTGATTATAGCCGGATTGTTACAAATGCTTTTTTCAATATTGAAGCTGGCTGGAATCGCAAATTTCTTTCCATCTAGCGTCATCAAAGGTATGCTGACGAGTATCGGTATCTTGATTATTGCTAAACAAATTCCTCATGTGTTTGGATATGACAAGGATGAACAAGGACACTTGACCGAGTTATTACCATTCGGAGATATGCATGAGGTTTTTCATCCGATTCAACACTGGGATATAGGAGTCCTAGCGCTTTGTGTTTTATCGATTGTCATCATGCTTTTGTGGGATCGGCCAAGTATCAAAAGCAAAGTGAAGTATGTGCCAGGTGCACTTGTTGCTGTTGTCATTTCGATCCTAGTAAATGAAGTTCTTCAAGCCAGTGGGAGTCAATTTCATGTATCGAATGATCACTTGGTTAATCTCAAAATCGCTCATTCGCCCAACGAATTCTTAAGTTTTTTTACCACCCCAGATTTGAGTGGATTTACGAATGTCAAAGTCATTATTGCAGGAGTCATGATAGCGATCATAGCTTCATTGGAAACACTTCTCAGTATAGAAGCGGTAGATAATATAGACCCAGAGCGCAATATGACCAATACCAATAGAGAGCTCATGGCACAAGGAGTTGGCAATGTCATAGCTGGGTTCATCGGCGGACTACCGATCACTAGTGTGATCGTGCGTAGCAGTGCCAACATCAATGCTGGTGCTAAGACCAAGCTGTCAGCGATTTTACATGGTATGTTATTGTTGGTTTGTGTCATTTTTATTCCAACACTTCTCAATAAAATTCCACTTTCTTCCTTGGCTGCTATTCTTTTGCTGACAGGAAACAAACTGAGCAATGTCACGGTGTTTGCGGAGGTGTATTCTAAAGGAAAGTATCAATTTTTGCCATTTATCATCACCATAGGTTCCATTTTGGCCATAGATTTGTTTGGATTGATACCCATATTGAATGGTAAAGGATTATTGATCGGTGTGGTGATTGGTTTAATATCTGCCTTTGGTGCTATTCTACATGGAAACCTAAAAAACAGTTACTACTTTCACAAAGAAAATTATTCTGATTCCGATAACATTACAATGAAATTGGCAGAGGAGGTTTCATTTCTCAACAAGGCAAGTATCCGCTCTACCTTGGGTCATTTTCCAGCAAAATCAAGAGTCATTATTGATGCTACTAATTCTCAATATATCGACTACGATGTACTTGAATTGATCAAAGAATTTAAAGATATCAAAGCGCCTCTAAAAGAGATCAGTTGCGAATTGAAAGGATTTAAGGATATCTATGCTATTACCAATTGAAACCCAAGTTACATCTACAAAATAAAAATAATCAATCATGCCAAAAAATAAATTAAAAGAATCATACCAAAAATTATTACAAAACAACAAAGAG
>CANHJR010000036.1 GCA_947461165.1 Saprospirales bacterium
AGATAGAGATTTGGGGAAATTATCAAAAGGCAAAGTTTGCGATCAGGTGTTTATAGAGTTTGATTTTATACCTTTGGAAAATGAAATTAAATTCAACTACATATTCGCCTCAGAAGAATATAAAGAGTATGTTGGCAGTCGATTCAATGATGTTTTTGGATTTATCATTACCGGTGATGGCAATTTTTGGCAGAATATTGCTCTATTGCCGGGAAAATCAGACCCTGTTACAATCAATAACATTAATCATTTACGTAACTCAGAACTATTTATAAATAACAATTGTTTTGCCAATTCTAAAGTCAAAAAAGAGGTGGATGATATGGCACCGCGAGAACCTTTTATAAGAGAGTTTTTTCAAAAAATATTTGGAGGTGTTGATAAAACTTTTTCAATAGATAAGGATGTCTATCAAACCCTCAATATGGACCTTTATGAAAACTTTGAGTTTGATGGATTGACCCGTCGCCTTCAAGCAACTTGTTTCTTAACCCCGTACAAGGTATATCATATGAAAATCGCTGTAGGAGATGTTGGAGACCCCATGTTTGATAGCGGTGTTTTTATAGAGCATCAATCCTTTACCGCGACTAAGAATATCAACGAACCTTTTTTTAAGGACTATCAAAACTTAAGAGGTACTATTAATTTTGATAGCTTGTTTCAGAAAAAAGTTGAAAAACCTATAATCATAGACTCTCCCCGACAAATCGAAGAGCGGTTTGAAATCACAAACGTCAATTTTGATTATAATAAGTTTGATATACCAGATTCAAGTGACCTAAACATCAGAGAACTTTCCATATATCTGAAAAAAAATAAGGAGTACCGAGTCCATCTTTTGGGCTATACAGACAATAAAGGCACCGTACTTTATAACCAAAAACTATCTGAAGAACGGTCAAAATCAGTTCGCAATCTACTTGTAAAATATGGTGTTTCGGATGATAGAATTAACTATATTGGAAACAACTTTGCCGACCCACTGGCAAAGAATAATACGGAAGAAGGAAGAAGCAAAAATCGACGCGTTGAAATTGTTGTTCTGGAATAAAGTATCTATTCCTATAATTTCTGTTATTTTTGCCTAGAATGCACCAACAAAACGATATAGAGCAGTCCCTTCCAGTGATGGAACATTTCTACACACTACAAGGTGAGGGATATTGGACAGGGAGTGCAGCCTACTTTATAAGGCTTGGAGGATGCGATGTCGGATGCACATGGTGTGATGTCAAAGATAGTTGGCCTATTGATAAACATCCAAAATTCGCTATTTCTGAAATATCCTCTTGGTTTCAAAATACAAAAACGACTATTGCTGTGATTACGGGAGGCGAACCAACAATGCACTCATTATCAGGTCTCACATCTGCACTACATCAAATTTCTATTCGAACACATATCGAAACATCTGGTACCAGTCCTCTCACAGGTGATTGGGATTGGATCACTTTTTCTCCAAAAAGATTCAAAAAACCACTATCAGAATATTATTCAAAATCAAATGAACTCAAAATCATTATAGCACACCGTAATGATTTTCGATGGGCTCTTGAACACGGTTCCAAAATGCACAAAGATGCCTTCCTATATATTCAACCAGAATGGGATTCCAAGGAAGTACTCGAGTCGGATTGCATCCAATTTGTCAAAGACAATCCTAACTGGAAGCTATCATTGCAAACCCATAAGTATCTCAATATTGACTAAAACAGGTGCATAATTGAAGTAAATATAAGCTAGATTACTTGCTCTTTCCGATTCCAACCCTTAAACCAAAATTGAAATCAATCGCCTTATTTTGAGAAGAGGTAACCGCTGAAAGAATAGAGTTGGATCCAAGAAAGAATGGACCAAATCGAAAACCCGCCCCAACGGTTGTCCCCTGAATTTCTCCAAAAGTCAATGGAATATAAGCTTCAAATAATTTCGTGTAGACTCTCGGTATGATGCTCAAATAATTATCAATTCGAATGGCATTTGGATCATTAGCATTGTTCATTCTTGCCCTATATTGAAATCCACAATAGATAAATTTCCAAATTCTTGCGTCGCCATACAAATTGAAAGCAGTTGGTAAGGATATTTTCATATTCGTATCCTTTGGCAATGCAGTGACTGCTCCCGTTGCCTCTATCTTTTGAATTGCATCATCGAGGTCTTTACCTTTAATATCTTTGAGATAGACAATTCCACCGGGTGCACCTTCAGTGTTCATATTGTATAATCGCATATTCTTAGATTCAAAAGGGTATGCCAATGTCCCAATATCGGTGACCGAGGCACCAATCTTGAATATATATTTGTCAGTGGAAGAATCCATATACGAATAGCTGCCGCCAATATCTAATCCTAGGCCGTTAATACCTCCTATCATATTTTCCCAAACACCATTCAACGGATCATTTGAGCCACTATATATAACACCTACATTTGCTGTCGAGTTTTGTATATAGACATCGCCAGTGCTATTCTTGTAGAGATTTACATTCAAATTATTGAGATAGGTATTTGCATAGAATCCAGGCAAAAGCAATTTGAATACAGCACCAGCACTTAATGAATGTTTTTTGGATCGATATACCTCATATGCACCTGATACGCCGATTTCTGCCCAACCAGCGACTGCAGTTGAAATGAGATTGGAATTATTGATACTATATGAAGATGAAAATCCATTATTGATCGAATTGTTGAGAATCCCATTTGCAAATGCCACGTCGATATTTTGCGCACCACTACCGACGCGAGCTCTTGAGTGCAAAGCCACTGACAATTTTGGAAGTATGGACACGGCTATAGATGGTCCCATAATATCGATACCTACCCTGAAGTCGACAGGATTGGCTGATGCAGATCGAATCAAGGAGTCAAAATCATCAGAAAAGGATCCTATAGAGGATGGTGTTAAATTTAGTGCATTATTCGAAATCTGAAAATCGGAACTAAACAAGTTTATATCTACTTTGGATTTCATATTTACTAATTCCGCAGGGTTCAGTGTCAGTGACATGACGCCCGCTGATTGAGAAGTTGAAAGTCCGACATAATTGTTTTGCCCATAGACAACAACGAATCCAATTGCCATAAAAATAGTTAAGGAAAATTTCATATAATTGTTTTAAATATTATTGTTGTTGTGTGCTTTTTGCTATAAACCCTCAATGGATTTAGCTAAAATAAACGAATGACATTTCTCACAAATTTTTAATTTTTATGAGTTACCTTATGTAAAAATAACGTTTTTGAACTAATTTCCTAAATCAATATTTGCGAGCATACAACAAACTACTAATTTTATACTTCATTTATGTCAAACAAAATTGAAAATGCGTTATGACCTAATTAGCTGGCAGTAAAAAATAGGTTTTCGTTTATCATTACATAAATAAGCCAAACCCTTAAAATCGATAACACAAACATTGAATTGATTGATTTCAATAGGAATCTTTACAATAAATTCTTCCAATAACTGGCTATCTGATCTTCAGAAAATTTATTTTCGAAATAGATCTTTGCCATTTTGGAAATTGACTTTAGCTTTTCAGTATCTTGGTAAAGGGATTTTAGATCATCTGCGAACTTTTGAGGATCATCAGAAAGTGGATAAATCGTAGAATCTGAGAGAATACCCTCCGCGCCCTTTGTAGTGCTGATTACTGGCATCCCTGCTTGTAAGCATTCTAAAATTTTTATACGAATACCAGCTCCACTGAGCAGAGGCACTATGACCAATCTGTGGGTTGAAAACAGGTGTTCCAAGGATTCGAAATTGGTCAAGACCTTAATATTAGGGTTCAAAGAAGTCCACGATCCTCGCCCTGCTACTGTCAAAGGAATGTCCGATACTCGTGGATAAATCTCTTGAATGAACCAATCCAATCCTTCGCGGTTTGGAGCCCAATCAAGACTACCAACAAAAAGTATTCCTTCTGACGATTCATTATAAACTTGTTTCTGAGAACCTGATAAGGTTATCGGTATCGCAGTGACCTGTGAATAGCCAAGTTCTTTTATTGTCATTTCTTCATGATGACTCAGAGTAACAAATTGGTCCACATGATTCAGATGACCGATCTCATATTGGTGAAGCGATCGAGATAAAATTCGTCCTAACCATCTTGAAGCAAAGGTAAATCGTCCATAATCTCTCCAAATTAAATGTTCAATATTGTGGACCCGATAAATTTTTCGAATATCTGCTGGAACATCCTTTAAGTAATGGGTTACCGCGAGCCCTTGAGCGATAATCGTATTTATCTGATTGGCAGAAATGAGTTCATGCATTCGTAATCGAAAGTCTTTGGACTCAAAACGAGCAAGCTGAATAGGTAATTTACCCTGAAAATGTGATAAAATATGATCAAAATCAATGGAAGTATCGATGGAAATAGATTCGATCGTATCAAAATACTCCTGATACAAATCATTTTGGTCTTCATTGACAAAATGTTTGAGTGTATTGAAGCATAAAAAATGAATCTTACACCCTGCTTTCTTGAGAATTTTGGCGTCCTCAGCAATGACGATACTCTCTCCATCTTTCGGAGGAAAAGGCATTTTTTTACATAAAAAAAGTATGGAAGAAGTCATTACGCGGTCTTAATTCGATATTTTTTTTGTTTTTCTATCAGACTCTTCACATTATTCTGAAAAATATAAGGTTCAATAAAAAATAATTTCTATCTTTGCAGTCCGAAATTTTAAAGGAATATGAGCAGTATATTGTCAGAAGTTAAGAATATGTTAGTCGCAAAGGTAGATCATCCATCATTTACTGAAGGAGATAATATCAGCGTACATTACAAAATTGTAGAAGGAGCTAAGGAGCGAATTCAGATATATCGTGGGGATGTCATCTATTCAAAGGGAGAAGGTGCTCATCGTGTATTTTGTGTTCGTAAATTGACTAATGGTGTTGGAGTGGAGCGAATTTTTCCTATCAATTCACCAATGATCGACTTGATAGAAGTGCATAAGCAAGGCCGTGTGCGTCGTGCCAAATTGTACTACATCAGAGAACTAACCGGTAAGGCTATGAGAATCAAAGAGAAGCGTTCTTCGCAAAACTAGGGTTTTTTAGAATTCAAATGATATGAAGCGCATTCCAATTGGGATGCGCTTTTTTTTGGTCTCATAATTTGCCAAACACATCCTATATTTACCAGAAATTCAGAAAACCATGAGCACAATCTTAACCGATAAGGCAGCAAAACCATTAGGTTTGTACCCACACTCCAAAAAAGTAGGCAATTTATTATTTCTAAGTGGTATTGGACCACGCAAAGCTGGATCTGACCAAATACCAGGGCTATCCCTTGATAAGTATGGCAACTATTTGGCATTTGATTTTGAAGAGCAGGTTCGATCGGTTTTTGACAATGTCAAAACGGTTTTGGAGGAGAGCGGTAGCAGTTGGAATCAGCTAGTTGATGTCACTGTATACCTCGTCAATATGAAACGTGACTTTCATACATATAATAAGCTCTATGCTGAATATTTCGGCGATGCAATGCCCTGCAGAACCACGGTAGAGGTTTCATCGCTTCCCAGTTCAATTTCTATTGAACTGAAGTGCATCGCTACTATCGAATAAAATGGGCTGAGAATGCCAAAACGTTTTCTCCTTACTAAGCTTCTTTTTTTCAAGACATTTCTTGGATTCAGCCTAGGTATCGTCATTTCTGATCAACTTTCAGTTTGGGCTTGGTTTGTTTTACCCGTTCTGATTTTTATTAGTTACATATTTATTGCGAAACGTTTCAAAATTTCACGATCCAAGATTGGTGAAGCTTCATTTTTTTTGATCATCATTTTCGCAGGAATTGGATTTCATTATTGGAATTGGCATTTACCACAGCAGAAAGCCTTATTAGAACTGTCACGCTGTTTTCAGTCGGAGACCGAATTGCTCATGGTCATCAAAGAAAAGCCGATAGCCAAATCCAAATCCTGGAAAATTGAAGGAACTATCGTTCAAGCCCATAGAGATGGGCATACGATTCAATTGTCTCAAAAACTCATTCTCTATATACCAAAATCTATTCCGACTGATTCCTTTGGATATGGCGATGTTTTGGGGTTTCGCTCTAGACTTCAACAACCGACCAAGCCAAATTATGATTTTGAATTTGACTATGCGAATTGGTTGGCGCGAAAACACATCTTTGCAACAGCATACACTCAAGACCTGGTCCGGGTGTCGAGTAAGCTATCGATTCTCCAACAGGCGTTATATCTTCCAAAAAGGATTCGCGATTTTTATGAAGATAAAATTGATCAGTACGTAAAGGATTCCAACAGTCATGATATTGCAAAGTCAATATTAATAGGAGTTCGGACGGAAATAGATCAGGAATTGATGAATGCATACTCGGACACGGGAACGATCCATATCCTATCTGTCTCTGGTCTCCATTTTGCCATTCTTATTGGGATAATCGGCTATTTTCTTGGAATAATTATTCCAAAAAAGCCAAGAACCTTATTTTTCATCAAGCATTCTGTTTCCTTCCTTTATGCATTGGTTACAGGCTTCAGTCCACCCGTTTTTCGAAGTTTTCTGATGTTTCTTTTGCTTGATGTTCAGAAGTTTTCGCGTGTGTCA
Source organism: Saprospirales bacterium (assembly GCA_947461165.1). Classification (GTDB taxonomy): domain Bacteria; phylum Bacteroidota; class Bacteroidia; order Chitinophagales; family JADJOU01; genus CHPMRC01. The sequence goes on from CANHJR010000036.1 coordinate 6,611, forward strand.
CCATCGTCGCTCAATGTTTTGTTTCTAAGCGCTTGGATGATTTTACTATTTGATACCAATTTGCTTTTTGACATTGGGTTTCAGCTTAGCTATATCGCTATTCTTGGATTGATTATATGGCAAAACAGCTCATCTTGGCTTTTGACCTCAAAATATTGGATTATAAACAAAATCTGGGAAGCGACTACTGCTCTGCTTATTGCTTCTGCTTTCACAGCTCCAGTAGTTATTTACTATTTTCATCAACTACCGATTCTCGGACTCTTTTCCAATTATATTGTGATTCCATTGACAACGCTGATAATGGGCTGTGGTTTTGCGCTGATGATTTGCCCATGGTCTGAAAGTCTTATGGAGGTCCTTGGATTCGTTTTGTCTTGGTTGTTGGAATTTCAGAATGCAATTATTATCTGGTTTGCACATCTTCCTTTTGCTGTTCTAGACTATTTGTGGCTTCATTTTTGGGAGCTAGTTATCTTATTGATTGCATTTATTGGGTTCAATTTCTTTTTCATTTTTCGTTCAAAAATCGAACTGCGTTTTTTCCTTATCACCTGTTTAATTTTTTTGATTTTCTCGATCTTTCGATCACGATTCCAATTTCAGACAAGCGAGTGGTATCTTATTCCAAATAGCAAGCACTTAGCTTTTGCCTATAGGGAGCATAAAAAATTGATTGTTTTTGCAGATAGTTTAGATGAGCGGTCTCGGCTATTTTTCATCAAACCCCTACAATCCAAAGAACAAATCCGAGACTCCGATATGCAAATCGTTCCATTATATTCGCGGTTGACAAATCGAAGTATGAAGTTCAGTCCTAACATAGAAAATCAGCCACAATATCTCATTTTGGCACGCGAAAATCGAATACAATGGAAAACGATCATTCCAAGTCGTGACTCCTTTGTTTTATCACCAAGTTTAGGCAGTTATTATTTGGAGGCTGCAGCGGATTCTATTCAGATTCATCATAAAAAGATCGTTTCTTTAAATAAAAAAGCGCCCTGATAGAGGACGCTTCTAAAATATTAAATTGATTTTTTATTAAAATATATTTGAACGATTGTCTTTGATTTTTGCATTGTTCATCATACTTTCCACAACTCCTTGACTTGATTGCATCATTTGATTCAATTGTGTTTTAAGCTGAAGTGTTTCTGCTGGAGTACTTACAGCAGGATTTACCTTGATAGGACTCACCTTGAAGACACCTGCATTTCCCTTTATTGGTTTTGATATCTTGCCAGCCGCCAATGCAGTAGCCACAACAGCAACTGTCGGCTCAGGTGAAGCACCTAGAATTGAATTCTTCACTCCAATACCAGTTCCAGTTGAAACCTGCGTTCCGTTTTTGGTTGCAATTTCTGCTAGACTGTTGCCAGACAATTTCTCGCCAACTAGTTTAAATGCTTTTTCTTTTTTATATTCTTTTATGACGTCTTCCTTCACATCTACAAATTCAATTTGATCTCGTGAACGAATACCTTGATGCCCGCAATAAACATAGTTATTACCAATCTGCATCATGCCAGATATAGCACCTGCTTTCGAATCAAATGCCCAACGCACTGCCTCTCGCGAATTCCCGTCCAAGCCTTCAATGTTACCACTGTTTTGAGCTAATAAAGCAGCTGTAGTGAATGAACCAGGATTGTTTTTACCTAATTTGATGATATCCGCTGGTGTTTTGCACTTCGCGATAAACTGGCTTGCTTGAGTGTAAATTGCATTTTGAGTACCAGTCGAAGGTGCGTAAGCCTGTGACAACTGTCCAATCTGAACTGCTGGTTTATTTCCAGGGAAACCAACTACATTCAGAATTCTGACATCTTGCTGACTAGGTGATTTGAAATATTTGCGCGAACCTCCAAAGAAGAAAACCTCTGGATTCCAAGTGTTTTCTGCTCTTGTGATCCACATTGGTGCTGCTTGACCTCTATCGGCTGAAAATTGTTGAGCGATAGCATTGTAATCCATATTTAAGGTATCAAGCATTTTGAATATACTATCAACCAGTTTCATACGAGCAGTAATTGCTTGCTGATTTTGTAAAATATCCTTGAATGATATTGTAATAGCCTGAACAAGTAC
>CANHJR010000037.1 GCA_947461165.1 Saprospirales bacterium
ATTACTCATTCTATTCCTTTCGTTTTTGGACAGTTCAAGTATAATATTACAGCAGGTAAAATCTTTGGAAGAGTACCATATATTGATATTGAACAATTTGGAGGGAATAATGGGCTCATTTCAGATGAAAATCGATACATGCTTATGAATGAAGGAGAATATTCCGCGGATCAGTTTGCTTCCGTCTGGTTGCAACATAAGTTTCAAGGGTATTTTCTCAACAAAATACCACTACTTAAAAAATTGGGGTGGAGAGAACGCGTATTCTTCAAAGGTGCTGTTGGAACCATTTCTGATCGGAATCGAAATTATTACCAGTTACCAAATAATATGAGTTCTATCGAAGATATTTATGCAGAAACTGGTTTTGGGATTTCAAATATTTTCAAGGTTTTTGAAGCCAATTTTGCTTGGAGACTCACCCAACGTGAAAAAAGAGATGTTCGAACATTTGGATTCCTTGTAGGATTCAATTTTGAGATTTAAATCTAAAAAAGAATGCTATGCTTCGACATCGTTATGAAGATCATTTTCGATATCAAGTAGGTACGGACGAGGCAGGCAGAGGTTGTCTAGCCGGACCAGTGGTCGCGGCGGCAGTTCTGTTTCCCGAGAATTATCAAAATGAGTCAATCAACGATTCAAAGAAACTCCATAAATCCAAACGCGACGAGCTTCGCAAGATCATTGAGTCAGATGCGATATCCTATGCAGTAGGTATTTGTGATCACCTAGAGATTGATCAATATAATATCCTGTGGGCATCTGTGCTCGCTATGCATAAGGCGATTGATAAGTTATCACATCCTATTGACCTGATTCTGGTGGACGGCAATAAATTCAAACCACATCCAAAGGCAGAACACAGATGTATCGTCAAAGGAGACTCTAAGTATATTCAAATAGCTGCTGCGTCCATTCTAGCTAAAACGTATCGGGATGATCTCATGATCGAACTTCACAAACAATATCCTGAATACCAATTTCTTAAAAACAAAGGATATCCAAGTCCTAGTCATATTGCAGCTATCAAAGAGTTTGGCTATACTGATTTTCACCGAAAGTCTTTTGTCGTCAAGAGTTTGTTATGATAAATGTGAATAGCCTATCAATGCATACGATCTCCTCGTAGATCTATATTTCGCAAGACCTCTTCTTCGATTTGAAGAAATTCATTCCATCGTTTCATCACTGAAGGCTTGTCGAGATACTGAATAGCTAGATCCAAAAATAGTTTGTAATGTCCTGCTTCTGATATCATCAATTTTTTATAGAAAGATCGAAGCTCTAGGTCTGAAATCTCCTGAGAGAGAAGCTTAAATCGTTCACAACTTCTGGCTTCAATTAGAGCGGATAGTAGCAGTCGGTCCATCAATTTCTCTTTGTAGGTACCATTGTTTCGAATTCGCTTGTTGAGCTCAAGCACATACATGTCTTTACGAGGAAATCCAAGTTGAAGACCACGACTTTTTAATTCATCAAGAACCATTCTGAAATGTCCCCATTCTTCATCTACAACTTGGGTAACTTCACGAACCAAATCATCCAAATCGGGATATAAAACAACGAGCGAAATCCCACTGCTTGCGGCTTTCTGCTCACAATAGGCATGATCGGTAAGAATTTCGTGGATGGATTTCTCTGCGAGATTTACCCATCTGGGATCCGTAGGCAATTTGAGTCCAAGCATAGGATTTAAACTAGGATATTTCCTGTCATTTCAATAGGAATAGATAGATTCATTATTTTTAAAATAGTTGGCGCGACATCTGCTAACTTGCCATCTCTCACGGTATGGACATCATCTGCAATAACGATGATCGGAACCAGGTTGGTCGAATGAGCCGTGTTTGGTGTGCCATCATCATTGATCATATAGTCGGAGTTCCCATGATCGGCTATTATCACCAGCTGATAATCATTCTCAATAGCAATTGGCACCATTTCCGAAAGACATCTATCGACAGCCTGTGTTGCTAGGATAGCTGCTTGAAAGTCTCCAGTATGACCAACCATGTCTGTATTGGCAAAGTTCACCACAATAAACCCGTTATCTTCTGTTTGTATCGTTTGGATGAGTTTATCTTTGATGTCAAAGGCCGACATTTCAGGCTGTAAATCATAAGTAGCAACTTTTGGCGAATTGACGAGAATGCGCGATTCGCCGACAAAAGGTTCTTCTCTACCACCGGAAAAAAAGAACGTGACATGGGGATACTTTTCAGTCTCTGCTGCTCGTACTTGCTTTCTATTTGATGCTGCTATGACTTCGCCAAGTGTGTTTTTGATATTGTCATTATGGAAAATGGCATGTACATTCGTGAAATTTTTGCTGTATTCCGTCATGGTACAATAGTGCAGATTCAGAGGTTTCATTCCAAAGTCCGTTTTCTCAGATTGTGTCAAAACCTCCGTGATTTCACGGCATCGATCTGTCCGAAAATTCGCACAAATCACAGCATCATGTTCCTGGATTTTTTGATAATTTGACGTCAGCATTGGTTTCAAGAACTCATCCGTTTCTTCTAGATGATAGCGCGCTTGGATGGTTTGAGATAGATTGTCTGACTTCTCACCAATCCCATGAACCAAAAGGTCATAGGCTAGCTTGACTCGTTCCCAGCGCTTGTCACGATCCATGGCATAATAACGTCCACAAACACTTGCTATTTTGGCTTTTTTAGATTTAAGAAACTCTGTTAAACCCTCTATCAGCCCAAGACCTGATTTTGGATCACAGTCGCGCCCATCCGTGAATAAATGCAAATAGATATCCTTTAGCCCATAGTTCTCCGCATATTCGATCATTGCTTTGAAGTGCGAACTATGGCTATGAACCCCGCCATCAGAATATAGTCCCATGAGATGAAGCGGCTTGTCATTTTCTTTACAATATTTCAAAACGTTTTGAAACGTTTCTTGATTATTCAATTCGTCTGTTTTGATAGCGACATTGATTCGTTGCAATTCTTGATAGACGATCCGACCAGCTCCAATATTGAGGTGACCGACTTCACTATTTCCCATTTGACCTGCTGGAAGTCCCACATCCTCGCCAAAGGTTACCAAACTAGCATTCGGATGCTTTTCTAGTAGTTGATGATAAAATAAATCACCTGCTTGATCGATAGCACTGCGCGATTTGTCTTTTGCAATTCCCCATCCATCGAGTATTATCAAAATGGCTTTTTTCATGTGTATATCATTTAATTTTCAATGGTTGCCCGCTATGCCTAATATTTTCATTCACTTTATATAGATTTTCGAAACATTGGTCGTTCTCTTAGATAGAAAATGATTATGAACAATTACTTCGTTACGTGAACTCTGCCTCGAACCTTTTTCACGACATAACGCTTCAGATTTTCATCTCCGAATAACGTGTCACCATAGATAACCTCCTGACCATCTCGAATTTCTACGGCGCCATACGATATCATTCTATTTTCATTGGGTATCCAGATAAGATCATTGGTCTTGAGTGTTTTGCCATTGATGTTTTGAACTTGGACGCTATCACGAGCGATCATTTCATTGTTGTTATGATTTTGCTCTCCATATTTAGAAGTGATCACCGTAGCAATATTGCCAATGGAGTCATACATTTCAATCCGGATACCTTCTGGGAAGTATGTTTTGAACATGGTATCCTCTCTACGAAACATTTTCACAGAGGTGAGAATGGCTTTTCGTTGCGCATTTTCACTATAATATACTCTTACATTCGTTCCCAATTCGGATCGAACAGGCATATTGTTTTTTTCTTTTTTTGTTCGCTCCAAGTCATTAGAGCAAGCAGTCAGCAGTAGAGTGAAAATTAAAAATAATCCTAGGATTTTCAATTTTTAGTCAAATTTGGAACGAATAAACCATTTGTCAGCAAAGGTCAGAATCAATCGGAAGGTAAATACGGATTCAGATATTTTTTGCATACCCATATTATTGCGTTGTTGAAATTCGAAACCTGTCGTTATATATCCGATCGACCGTGTAAATGTTGGAAACGTGGCACCTGCCATTGCTGTAAATTCATTGACGGATCCATCTACGCTCTGCTCGTTTTTACCTATTTGAGCTCCAATACGATAGGTCACTCGATTGAAGTATTTCCGTCCATCATTCTCCCGATTCAAGGATGGTCGATATTCTAGCCCGAGATTGAAAGACCAAGCGTTTTTTGGTTGAAACGTATCTAGACTGTTTTTGAAATTATTGAGATTCATACCGCTAAATTCGGCACCGACCATCATAGCACGTTTGATCAGATAACTGACACCAACACCATATCGACTTGCCGATACGACATCGACATCCATGGTCGTATCTTGAAGGGTGATGGTTCTTGTGGAGGAATTGAGTGTATACACATTTTGATTGAGAATGCCCGCAGTACCTGAATTGGATAAGCTTCCTTGGAAGTAGCCACCTAAAATGATTTGGTCTGTTTTGTTTACAGAGATCTCATATTGTGCTCCTAGATTGTATGAAACTCCAAACTGTGAGGTGTTGGATCTGTTTCTAATTTTAGGAAGATTGACAGAATCCGGGAAGCGGATATCTTCATCGCGAGAAATATTTCCAAAATTAAATAAGACACTAGCTCCAAGTTTCAATTTTGAGAATCGAATCCCGGTACCGACGAAGCCATGATATAGATTCCCATTGCCAGATTGAATATAATCAAAACCACCAAATCGTGGATCCGTATTGCGGGAAGTGATACCATAATTGGCAGAAGTGTTCTTATGAAAACCGAACCCTAAGCCACTTTTCCCAACGGTCAGAGGCAATAAAACAGAAAAATGGTTGATCCCTAGACCACCTGAACTCATAACAGAATCCCGAAAAGTATAGCTCCCAGATTCCAATGATGTTCCTACCTCTAATGCGGTGAGTGTCGCATCGGCATAGCTTGCTGGATTTAGAGCGTTGTGCACATTGCTACTGGAATAGGCGGCAGACAAACCTCCTGTGAATCTGTTTTGAGAAAAAACAGGTGACAATATCCGACCGTCACCATTTGCCGACATCAAACTGCGATATTGCGCAAAACTCGAAAATGACAAAACAACCGTAAGGGCTAAAAAGCAAAATATATTCTTCATAATAAATTTAGAATGGAATTGAACCCTTTCAAGGTAAAATTCACATCCGCAAATATCTCATTTTTAGCGCAGAAAACCTTCAATATCTCATTATTTTCATTTTCTTTGAGCATTTCAGCCATAATATATGCGCTGTCACCACCGGTAAGGTGAAATTTCAGGTTGGGATATTGCCTTGAATACGCTTCGATTCTTCCTTCAATCTCGTATAGCATTCCATAGATGGCACCCGAAATTAGACTCTCATCTGTTGAAGTTCCAATAAGCTTTGACTCGATATTTGAACGTTTTTCTGTCAAATCCGGCAGTGCATTCGTCAGTAGATGCATAGACTTGAGTCGCATATTGAGGCCTGGGGATATGGATCCACCTATCAGTTTTCTCTCGGAATCAATCAACGTAAAAGTCAAGCATGTACCACAATCAATGACCAGATTGTCGCATTTTGGATTTAATTCCTTTGCATAATAGGCGTTGACCAATCGATCTTCACCAAGAAGATGAGGCGTTTGGTAGACCATTTCAACATCTGAAATCATCGAACGTTCAAATCGGAACTTTGGTTCTCGAATCGAAGCCCATAGCTCGGAAGAGATAGCTCCAGATCCAGCCAAAAGAGCTTTGTCATACCGAAGGGATTCAATTTTTTGTATAATTTCCACGGAATCGGCGGGAAGGACAATCTTCTCCTGAAGTTCATTATTTTCAAATAGCGCCAATTTAGCATTGGTATTGCCTATTTCTATGATGAGATTCATATGGTCTTCACGGTTGACTTTCGATGATAAAACAAATAGTATATAGCGACAAGAAGATTGGCCGTTCCTACAGATATCTGTACGATGGAGCCGGCATATGCCGATCCAATCAATTGATACTTTTGGAGTAAAATATAATTGCAAAATACAGAAATCAGAACACCAAAAATCGCGATCACAATCAAAGCTCGATATCTGCTCGTTGCGGTCAAGTAGCTCCCAAACACATACATCCATCCGACGCCTACGATGGACCAAATTTGTATTCGAAACACGTCTATGTCCATAGATGTCGAAGCGGGATATAGTCGTGTATAAATTTCTTCAGAGAAAAAGAGACATCCTAGAATAAAACTAAGCGATATACCCGTTACCGCTACTCCGGAAAACAAAACCACCCGACGAGCATAATCTGAAAGATCAGATAGATGATGTCTAGCCACCGTCGGCAAAAGAAATACGCTGAATAGAGCCAGTGCGTTGTACCCACTATCGATGATACGGTTGGAATAGGCGAGAGAACCGTTCAGCACATCACCGTTTTCCAGAAAATACTTCACGAGGATGGAGTCAATTCGGGTATAAATGGTCATCAACAACGTGATCAATGTCAGTGGTGCAGCAGCTTTGATGATTTTGAGAACGGCTATACGATGACTCGATCGGATATCAAAGGAGATCTCTTTTCGGAAATAATAAAAAGCCAGAAAAATGGACAGCAAATACGCTAAAATATGAAATCCAATGTAGGATGTCAAGCTAAATGGAGATGTCTCACGCCAAAGGAGAAGAATGCTGCCACCAATGAGGATCAAAAATATGCGATCCAAACTGCTTAGCAGCGAATCTTCACGATGAAATTGCAGGCCTTGAACGATCATTCTAAAAAACTGATAAATCGAGAAAATCATCATCTCTATGCTCACGAGTAGGAAGACCATCCCCTCAGAAAACGTCAATCCTTGTACTAGAATGAGAATGAGGACTAGCAAGAGATATACGGCACAGAGTATGATTTTTGAAAGCCAAAGATTGGAGATAAACTCGGACTTGGAGGAATCATCTTCGGAAATGGATTTCACAGCGAAATTATGTAGACCAAGATCCAGAACCACCGAGAGGATATAGATCATATTGAGATAGACAAAATAGCGACCATAGGCTGCCTGCCCTAACCATAGTTGAAATTTTGTATCAATCACAAACACCCAAATCGGCTTCACCAAAAAATTGATGACCACCAGGATAGATACATTTTTGAAATAGGTTCGAAGCATCATAGTCTATTCTATGCAGATGCATAGGATGACAAAGATAGCAGATTGCCAAGAATATGTTCCTTTTTCAATTCTGAGATTCCATATGTTTTTTAGTGTTTTCACTCAAGACATTCTGGAATCACGGCATACTAAAGATTGTCATTCCGCAGCATACAGAGATCTTTTGCTCGCGATTTCAAACAAATTCTAAAAATCTTTTTTATTGATAGAATGTAAAAAACCTAGTTTCCATCATCATTCAACCCAAAATAAAAGATCTTATGGTTGGCGATGTTGTATTGAAAGGTTAGGAGCATTTGCTCTTGTTTGTTGGTAAACTGGACAGTCATCTGAATAATTCTTATATCTTCGGGGCTGATACTAAACCCGTCAAAGGATATATGTTCGATATTCATGGTTGTTTTGATTTGAGTTCCAATATCATTGATTTCGGCAAGTCTTGACTCTGGGATTTGCGAAGTATCCACCAAAGAAAGGTTTTCATTGGATCGCCCACGAAGCATATTGTCTATAAAGGTAGCCGTAGCCGATATTCCTTTCTTGTATTCTGCTAGCAGTTTGACGGGATATAGAAACGTGTCCGTCTGATTCACAACGGTCAAAACGACCTTGATTTCTTCGATATTTTTAGACTCCAAATTTGACTTTGACGTATCGGAATAAGCAATCGCCATAATAGAAGCCAAATAATCAGCCTGCATATTGATGGGAAGATCATACTTCGCCTCAATAATGGTCTCGCGTTTATCCTCCATGATACTCAGACTATTGGCATTGGTGATATGCTGAATATACGAGGTGATTTTTGAGTCCGCTTTGCGGCTACATCCGCTCAAAAGCAGAAGAGCTATAAACAAAAAATGAAGAATCCAATTTGGATTCTTCATTTGATATGTTGGCATTTGGATTTTCAAAAAGAAAATGATTTTAAGCCTCTAATGCTGCCGCACCACCTACGATTTCCATAATCTGGTTTGTGATGGCAGATTGTCTCGCTTTGTTGTACTCGATTTCCAACTTCTTGATAAGATCTCCTGCGTTATTGGTCGCACTATCCATCGCTACCATTCGAGCCCCATGTTCTGAAGCGTTGCTGTCGAGCGCATATCGATAAAATGTCGTTTTTAGAATTTTTGGTAGCAATTCCTCAAGCAATTTCTCCTTTGAAGGTTCAAAGATATAGTCAGCCTTTGTATTGTTGGATGAAGAAGGTAGCTTCGCTACAGGTAAAAAATCTTCATTCATAAATTCTTGAACAGCGGCATTCTTAAATTTTGAATACACCACTTCGATTTTGTCAAAGTCTTTATCCAAAAAGCCATTCACTGCAAATTGTGCAATCTTAGCAGCTGCTTCGAAACTCAACCCTTGAAACAAGGTGCTAAATGACTCATTGATTTGATAAGAGGATCTTTTGAATGCATCTAGCGCTTTTTTTCCAATAGGAAGAATGGTGATGCTTTTCGCATCAAGGTGACTGTATTTTTCAGATACGACGCGTCTTGCTGTCTTCAAAAGGTTGGCATTGAATCCACCACATAGACCTC
>CANHJR010000038.1 GCA_947461165.1 Saprospirales bacterium
TATAATAAGCTCCCTGAGCCAAGCATCCTGTATAAATTTGTTCTAATATCATTTGAATATAGTTAATTAGTTTTGCAAATATAAACATATGAACATATATTCATATGAAAAAGTTTCAATGATAAATAAAATCATCAGTTTTTATTTATCATTGTATATAAATAGATATCTCAAAAATGATCATTTCCCACTTGGCATCTTAGAAATAGCTGAAACTGTCTATTAAATCTTATTAAAAGTAAAGCAGAGCAAAGCCCCCACTTAAATACCTACTCACCTCTCTTCTCAAACCTCATTCGTTTTACCGTAGCGCTTTGCTCATCAACTAATTCGATGAAAAAGATGCCTGGAGTCAGGGCTTGCACATCGATCGGATTGGTAGACTTGCCGCTTAGGATTTTTTGACCGTAGATATTCGTGATTTCGAAATTGGAATACCGCTTTTCCGTTTTGAAAAGGATCTCATTTGTGCAAGGATTTGGGTATAGTTGATCCTCGAAAGCCCCGTTTCCGATAGAGGCGTTGGTACTGCAGATCACCTGCTTCAATTTCTTCCAGATATCATTGTTGAAATCATTGGGTACATTAGAGCTAGTCCACATATTGCCCATGCGGATCATCACGAGACTTTGTGAAGGGATGACATTGATGATTTGACCATTTTTGCCCAGGGCGGCATACATGTCTTCGGGCGCGTCAGGGCAGAGGAGTCCGTTGAATACGGTTTGAAGGCTCGGCAGCATAAAGCTTGATTTTCCGTTGAGCCAGGTGAGATAGCCATACGATTTGTTCAATGGCTGACTCGTCGTTGTCATAGATCTGAAATAGTTGGAATCTTTTAAAATATCCGTTCCATTCCATATGCCTTTGTTCATAAGTAATAACCCAAATCGCGCAAAACTGCGTGGGTTGCTATAAAAAACATTGTTATAACCAGATTGAATAAATAAGCCCGTCATACCTGTCGTAGTTTTTACCTTGGCATTGACAAAGGCATTGAGGTTTTGTCCTGTAGCAGATTCGATCACACGATCTAGTATGGTATATGGCGCATTATGATAGGACCATCTCGTTCCTGCATCGGCCTTGTATCGCAGGCAGCTCTTATCCGTACACTCAAAGAGACTTCCCGAGTCCAGCATACCCGTGGTCATCGTCAGTTGATGCCAGATCGTCACGTTATCTTCTTGGGCTTGGGTCATGCTTGTCCAGCCTTTACCAAGGTATTTTGAAGTCGTATCCGATAGTTTCAATTTGCCTTCTTGATTTGCGATCCCTATACAGAATGCGGTGAGCGTCTTACCTGCACTCGCCCAGTACCAAGCACTATCCTTGGTAAACGTACCGAAGTATTTTTCCAAAACAATCTTCCCATCTTTGAGAACAATGAATGCCTTGCTGTTGTTGCTATCGAGAAAGTTATACAATGGTTGAATCTTGTCCACACACCAGCCGAGGCTTTGTGGCGAAGTGGTATCCCATTGACTGCCAACATTCGGTGGAAAATATGATTGAGCAACTATAGATTGCCATCCCATTGCCAATAAAAAAAGAAGATAATATCGATTCATAACACAAATATAGTAAGAAACAAATGGAATGATATATGGGATATTCTTGGATTTTGAACAGGATTTCTATCAAATGCGCCCTATATTTGTCGATTATTCGCGTTATGCCAAAATCAATAATCAATAGAATAACTCTACCGGGGTTTGAGAGAATACCAATATATAAGGTACTCGGCCTCTTGATCAAGGAGATCCGATCTCCTATTATGATTTTGCGTGCCAAGGCCATAGCCTATAGCTATTTTATGGCGCTTTTTCCTACCATGATTTTTTTGTTTAGCTTGTTGGCCTATGTTCCTATACCTGGTTTTACCAATGATGTCATCGGTTATCTCAAAAACGTCATGCCAAATACGCAAATGGTGGAAGTTTTCGTTCCTTTGATCAATGATATCTTGGTCAAGCCAAAGGTTGGACTGCTATCTATAGGATTTGTTTTGATCATATTTTTTATGAAAAATGGTGTCGTCACCATGATGCAATCATTCAATATCCACTTCAATATCATGTCGGGAAGACTTTTTCTGAAAAATCAGATCTTCTCAATTATTATCACATTTATCATTTTATTTTTATTTATAGTGACCATTATTTTGGTTGTTCTCGGCAAAGCATTGATGAATGTTGTTTTTGACTTTTTTGACTATGATGGTGAATCTCTCGTCATATTGATCAATATTCTTCGATACGCGATTACGATCACCCTAAACTTTGTCGTCATAGCGATCTTGTATTATTTAGGTCCAGCGGTGAGGCCATCTCGCTTCAAAATTTTCACTCCAGGATCTATTCTTGCTACGACAATGATTCTCGTCGTTTCTTATATTTTCGCCAATTTTATTTCCAATTTTGGTAATTATAATAAGCTTTACGGCTCGATGGGTACGATCATTTTGACGTTGTTGTGGTTGTATTGGAATGCCATGGGTATTTTGATCGGGTTTGAACTCAACCGCAGTATTGACCTTCTGCGACCTAACAAAACGAAGTCGAATTATCGCAAGTAATTCTATTTTTTAGAATTGTATCCTTGAGTTTAAGAGGTGTTCTGAGTCTCGGCCTTGTTCTCTTGATTATCAGAACATCATTCTCATCCTTGCAATTTTACTCATATTGAGAGGATTGAATCTCGGAATCCCATATTTGAGTTCTCGCTATGATGTGAAGTCGGAACAAGTCTTCAACTGTTGTCATCGATAAACCCTCAATAAATAATGATTTTCTAGAGTCCTATCTCTCGTCTTAGGATTTAAAAATTCTGGACTGATAACGGTTGTTCGATAGTCTGTCCATTTTTCCAAAATGTCATAATGTATATCTTTTCTATCTAACACACCCTTATAATAGTCGCTTACATATAGAATGGATTGATTGATCGTTTTCTCATTCAAGCTATCAATTTCATTGGCCATCTCTATTTTTCCAGAATGGTAGTATATGAAGTTCGAGGGATTGACATAGAGCGCTATGATTTTAGTCGATTTATATCTTGAATAAATCTTCTCTGCGAATGGCCTTCCACTCTGAAATTGCATGAGCCATGGGTAAAAGAATAGTTGTAAATAAATTCCAATAAATATGGATGCCCCAATAGACAATCCAAAACATCGAACCTTGGCTCCCTCTATTTTAGACCAAGAATATACCATTACAAAAAGACCAAGAATGGAAAATGATAGAAGACGAATATCTAAGTGCTCAGTAACATAAAAATGAATGCCATTCGTTAACAAAATGATTGTTATTAAAAGGAACCACAATAGAAATTGAAACCACTTAGGCAGATGATTATGCAACTCTGAAATTTTGACCCCAAGCAAAACACTCAAAAATGGCAACAAAATAAGTGCATGATGCGACAGCTGTGTCTTAGACATAGACAAAATCAAGAACATCGTTGTAAGCCCTCCAATCATGAGGTATTCCTTGAGAATAAGTCTCGGATTGATAGCAAAAATCCAAATCCATAGAATCCAAGGAAAAAATACCCATAAGAGATTATGAAAATAGAAGAATGGATCGCCATTAGCTTGCAATTGTCCCAAATTGGATTGAAATCGACCAAACTGACTATCCCAGAGAAAGTATTGTGTTGGAGAGGATACCTTTTGACCCAGAATAGAGGTTAGTTTATAATCCTCAAACTGATAGGTTAGCGCCCAAATCTCTATTCCAATAGCTATGCCAATACAGACTATGCCAATAGATAGAGGCCAACCAATCACCTTTTTTAATTCACCTTTTTTCCATAATTGAATAGCAAAAGCAGCGACAAAAGGGAAAATAATAAAAATCCCTTTGAACATAACTGCAAGTCCAAGGACAACAGAACCAAGCAAGAATTCGATCTTTTTTTTGTTCTCAAAGCCTTGCCCGATATGATAGAAAGCAGACGTGAAACTAGCCAAAACAAAAAGGTCTATGCGAACATCATTTGTTGCTATGATGATATGAAGGGATGAAGCAAAAATGATGCAGGCTATTTCCGCTGAAGATTTACCATAGGCATAGTTTGCAAATAAATAAATGTATTTAAGGATGATCAGCAAAGCAAGAAACGCGGGCAACTTAAAAACAAAGCTATCATGTCCGAAAATGGAAATGAAAACGGACCAAATCCAAAATCCTAAATGAGGTTTGTCTATCCAGTTCGGGTTCACAACACTATCTAGGTGAAAAAAGTCCTGCGTTTCTGACATTCTTCTTGCTATACTAGCATACAAGGCCGAGTCTCCATTGAAAATATCTCCAAACAAGCCAATAAAATGAAGAACTAAAAAGCCAAAAAGAATAGGTTTGAATGATGATTTCATGAGATTCAAGTTCAAAGATAGCCCCAAAAAGGATTTTTAATAGACACTACATTTCAAAAAACGCAAATTCCCACTCATATCTTTTATTGATTTTATTTGAAATCCACTATATTCGGTGAGTTGGTAATCTTGATGGGTTTCAAAATAGACCAAGCCATTTTTATGAAGTCGACTCTTCGCAAAACTTAAAATTTCCTTATAAAATAGCAATGGGTCTTCATCCTCAACGAATAATGCAATCCCAGGTTCAAAGTTTTTGACCGAAGATGACAAGGTCTCCGATTCATTGGTAGATATGTATGGCGGATTGGAAACGATAATATCATATTTATCTACTAACCAGTTTTCGCGATCTAAAATATCATTATTGATAATCTCAATTTGCACATTATGTTTATCAGCATTTACCTGACATACGGAGAGTGCATTCTCAGAAATATCGATGGCTGTAATGATCGGATTCTTTAATCCTTTCGCTAAAGCAATGGCAATACATCCGCTTCCAGTACCTATATCTAATATTCGTAAATTTGCTTTTGACTGGTTTTCTCGGATAATGATCTCTACTAATTCTTCCGTTTCAGGTCGTGGGATTAGCGTTGATGTATCAACTTTGATCTGGAGACCATAAAAATAAGTGTAACCCAAAATATAATCTATCGGCTCGTTTTGGTTGAGTCTGTGTGAGATAAGCTCAATTCCTGTTTCAACCTTTTCTCGATGAATATAGTTGAACAAGAATTTGGCCTCAGAAGGCGAATAAGTCTTTGAAATAGATTCCGTAAAATCACTGAGAATCATACGTTCGATTTCAATTCTTTGAAAAATTAACTGACGGAATTCCCTTTTTGAGCCGCTTTCTTTCGTTCGTTTTCATCCAAATGGATTTTACGAATTCGAATTGATTTTGGTGTCAACTCGACATACTCATCTTTTTCGATATATTCCATGGCCTCTTCAAGCGAGAAGTCAATTTTTGGAGGAAGTCCTACGTTATCGTCCTTACCCGCAGCACGGAAGTTTGTCAATTGTTTGGCTGTACATACGTTGATCACGAGGTCACCCGGCCTTATCTGCTCACCAATCACTTGTCCCGTGTAGATTTGATCTCCTGGCTCGATGAAAAAACGTCCTCTATCCTTCAATTTTTCCATTGAGTATCCAGTAGCCATTCCTGTTTCCTTAGAGACCATGACGCCATTGGTACGAGCTGGAATGTCTCCTTTCATCGGTTCATAAGCTAGAAAATTATGAGCGATGATAGCTTGACCAGCAGACTGTGTCAATGCCTCATTTCGGAATCCATTGAGGCCACGCGTTGGTATTTCAAATTCCAATCGTTGCATATCTCCTTTCGGAAACATTGCCTTCATTTCACCTTTTCGTTGTGAGACCAATTCTATAATTTTTCCTGCATAGTCATCTGGAACGTCCACTTGTAGAGACTCGATTGGCTCACATTTTTTTCCATCTACTTCTTTGATTATAACTTGTGGCTGACCTACTTGAAGTTCGTAACCTTCTCTACGCATGGATTCCAATAGAACTGATAAATGCAGAATTCCACGACCATAGACCAAAAATGAATCTGGTGAAGCTGTATCGTGAACTTTTAAAGCTAGATTTTTTTCGAGTTCCTTGTGAAGACGTTCGCGAATATGTCTTGATGTTACAAATTTTCCTTCTTTACCGAAGAAAGGTGAATTATTGATCGTGAACAACAAACTCATTGTAGGCTCGTCGATCTTGATACGAGTCAATGCTTCTGGATTCTCAAAATCAGCAACAGTATCTCCAATTTCAAAATCTTCAACTCCAGTGACAGCTACAATGTGCCCTGCCTCTGCCGTTTCAACTTTTACTTTTCCTAGACCGTCAAAAAGATAAACTTCTTTTGTTCGCATTTTCTTGATGGAACCATCAGCCTTCATTAGTGATATTGGCATATTTTCAGAAATCGATCCTCTTTGTATTCGACCTACTGCGATTCGACCAGTATATGCTGAGAAGTCTAAGCTCGTTATTTGCAATTGTAAATTTCCTTGATCAATTTTTGGACAAGGAATTTCTTCTACAATGGTATCAAAAATGATATTCACATTGTCTGTTACATTATTGAAGTCATCGCTCATCCATCCTTGCTTTGCTGAGCCGTAGATTGTTTTGAAATCAAGCTGGTTCTCTGTTGCCTCTAAATTGTAAAATAAATCAAAAACATCTTCGTGTGCTTTTTCAGGATTACAATTTGGTTTATCAACCTTGTTTACCACGACGATAGCTTTCTTTCCTAGAGCCAAGGCCTTTTGAGTAACAAATCGTGTTTGCGGCATAGGACCTTCAAATGCATCTACAAGCACAAGGACACCATCAGCCATATTCAATACACGCTCAACCTCACCACCAAAATCCGCGTGACCTGGTGTATCGATGATATTGATTTTATAACCTTTCCAATTGACAGATACATTCTTTGCTAGAATCGTGATACCACGCTCTCTTTCTTGATCATTGTTATCGAGGATGAGTTCATTCATTTGCTGATTATCTCTGAACAGCATCGCCGCATGTAATAGCTTATCTACTAATGTTGTCTTTCCGTGATCGACGTGCGCAATGATGGCAATATTTCTTATTTTTTCTACACTCACAATGGGTTGATTTTCTTATTATTTTTTCAAAAAGTCTGCAAAGGTAGACATACTAGAATGAATCAAAGACTAAAGTTTGTTTCCAAAAGAAAATCTTGTGCTCAATTCTGTAGATGACTGAAAGACGAGATATCATTTCAAACCTTGACAACGAATTTATTCGTCAAAAAGATATGGTTTTTTTCATTGAGATTCATACAATGCAGAACCAGAATTGAATGTAAAAAATGCATTTTTTTTGCCTAGAATCTAACAAAAAAAATAAAAACGTCAAAAATTTGGTTGTCTCACAGGGTGGTTTCGTTAATGTTATGAATTTAACTATGGATTTCTTATCTAACAAATGTCGAAAAAAATACCAAGTAGTTTTCTCTAAGAACTATTATCTTTGCAATAAATAATTAAATTTTAACAATTATGAAAAAACTAATTATACTAATTGTAAGCGTTTGTCTAGGGTTTCATCTAAGCAGCCAAACCTACTGCGCTAGCGTAGGGGATACCTTCAACGCCAACCAAAATATAAATATTATTAGGGTTACCCTATCTGGTGGAACAGGTGCTAACATCAATAATACCACGCCTTGTTCCTCTCATGTAGGTTCTCAAGGAACTGGAACTGGCATTATAAGTAGGTACTCTGATTTTACAAACTCTAATGTACCGAAGAATATTGTTACAAAAGGTTCAACCATTTATTTAGAAGTTGAAACCGTAAAATGTAATACTATGAATTTTCAATATCAAACCAAGGTAGCCTTCTTCGATTGGAATGATGACGGTGTGTTTCAATCAAATGAAAAATATCCTTTGAGTGTGTCACCCTTTACGGCAGCAGCTACCGCCAATCCGATCGTCGTTCCTACATTTGCCGCTTCTGGGAATATTCGTATGAGAATCGTAGCCAGACAAGATACGCCTACGGCAAACATCTCAGCTTGCGGTCAAGGAGTCTTCAATACTAGTATGGGTCAAGGCGAAACAGAAGACTATGAAATATCAATTGTAGGCTGTAGCAATCCTTTTAATGCTCGGATCAATGCTGTAAAGAATGGAACTAGTTTAATTCTCTCGGGCTTTCCTTCCAAAATAGATTCCGCTGTCATCTATACCTACTTCTGGACCAAAAATGGAAATCAATTTAGCGGTAGTGGGAATTCAACACTTACCTTAACACTTAGTGATACAGGGTTTTATTGTGTGACCATTACGGCATCGAATGGTTGTACGGCGGACACTTGCTATAATTTCAATGGTTGTACGCAAGTCGTTACGACCACCCCAACGGGCAATGTGTTCCCAACGATAGGTAGTGCGTTTTGCATCAATGGAACCACCCCA